>DASCOW010000546.1:0-2770 GCA_036012205.1 Verrucomicrobiota bacterium | reverse complement strand
CATGTCCAATAAACGAACAGATTGCGGAAATTTCGAATCCCAACCGCTGACGCGCAGGGAAATGTTGAGGCGAGCGGGAACAGGGTTCGGGGCCATGGCACTGGCCGGTCTGCTGGGCGAAGAATCCAGCGCAGCTTCGACCAATCCTCTGGCCATGCTTCAACCAGAATATGAGGCCAAGGCCAAGCGCATCATCTTCCTCTTCATGCATGGGGGGCCATCGCAAGTCGACACATTCGACTACAAACCGGCACTCAAACGTGACCATGGCAAGCCGTATCCAGGGAAAAAACCACGCATTGTTTCCAGCAGTACGGGCAACCTGATGGCCTCACCGTTTGAATTTCGGCAACACGGACAAAGCGGCAAATATATCTCGGAGATTTTCCCTCAAATTACCCGGATCACTGATGACCTCTGCTTTATCAACTCAATGTACGGATCCAACTCGAGACATGGCGCTGCTCTGCTGGAACTGCATACGGGCTCCGACACGTTCATTCGTCCCTCGATGGGATCGTGGTTGACTTACGGACTGGGAACAGAGAACCAGAACCTGCCCGGCTACATCACCATCTGCCCAACCCAAACACACGGTGGAATGAACGCATGGTCATCCTCTTTTTTGCCAGCGTACCATCACGGCACGCGCATCGGCCTCAATGGCGTCCCGGCAGGCGAGGCAAAAATACCGTTCATCGAAAATAAACACCTAACTATAGCAGAACAAAGATCCCAGTTGGATTTACTCAAAGAGATCAACAGCGAACACTTGACCGAGCGGATTCACGACGACGCGCTGGAAGCAAGAATCGCTTCGTTCGAACTCGCGTTTCGGATGCAGCGTGAGGCGCCTATGGTTCAAAACCTAGACAACGAGAGTGAGGCAACAAAGAAACTTTACGGTCTGGACAAACCCAAAACGCGTGACTTCGGCACCCAATGCCTGATGGCCCGCCGGTTTGTAGAATCCGGGGTTCGCTTCGTTCAATGCAGCCATAGTTACAAATGGGATGCACACAGCGGAATCAAGAATAACCATCGCAACAACGCTGCGGAAGTTGACCAACCAATTGCAGGTCTGATTCGAGACCTTAAGTCACGAGGCCTGCTGGAGGACACGCTGGTGATGTGGGGTGGTGAGTTTGGAAGAACACCAGTGAGCCAGGGGGATGGTCGGGATCACAACCCCCACGCCATAAGCTTTTTCCTAGCAGGCGGAGGAACCAAACCCGGCATCGCATACGGCAGCACCGACGATCACGGTTACTACGCGACGGTAAACAGGGTCCATTTCCATGACCTGCACGCGACTATCCTTCACTTGTTCGGTTTGGAACACACGAGACTGGTCTACAGTTATGCCGGGCGCGACTTTCGCCTGACTGATATTCACGGCGAGGTTATACACGACATCATCGCCTGAGCGGCATATTTTGCGTTCAACAATCTGCGTGCTGTGGTAACTGTTCCCACGCCGACATGCCTGATCCGCGCTACAAAAAACTTGCTGAAGTCCTCACCGGCTACTCGACCGCCCTTAAAAAAGGCGACATCGTCCTGCTCGATCTCACCGACACACCCGATGCGTTCGCTGTGGAACTCGTCCGCGCTGCCCGCAAGCGCGGTGCGATTCCGCTGGTCGAGACACGCTCCGGCCGCGTTGGCCGCGAAATGCTGATGGTTACCAACGAAGCTCACGCCAAAACCGTCCGCGACATCGAGTTGAGCCGAATGAAAAAGTGCCACGCCTACGTCGCCGTCCGCGGTTCCCACAACGCCACAGAAAACTCTGACATCCCTTCCGACAACCTGTCGATGTACTCGCGCACACTTCGGCCAGTGCTGAATTATCGCGTGAACAAAACCCGCTGGGTTGTGATCCGCTGGCCCAACGGCGCAATGGCCCAGGCGGCCGGCATGAGCACCGAGGCGTTCGAGGATTTCTTTTTCCGTGTCTGCACGATGGACTACGCGAAGATGGCCAAGGCACAAAAGCCGTTGACCCGCCGCATGGCCAAGGCCAACAAGGTGCGCCTGACCGCACCCGGTACCGACCTGTCGTTCAGCATCAAGGGGCTTGGCGCGGTGGGCTGCGCCGGCGACCGGAACATCCCGGACGGCGAAGTGTTTTCCTGCCCGCTGAAAAAGTCAGTGAACGGTGTGCTGCAATACAACACCCCCACCCTTTACGCCGGGACGCGATTCGAGAACGTCCGTCTCGAGTTCAAGAATGGCAAAATTGTGGATGCCACGGCGAGCGACACCAAGCGGCTTAACGAGATTCTTGACACCGACACCGGCGCGCGCTTTGTCGGCGAGTTCTCGCTTGGATTCAATCCGTACATTAAGGAGCCGATGTGCGACATTTTGTTCGACGAGAAGATTGCCGGTTCGCTGCATTTCACGCCGGGCCAAGCGTACGAGGAGTGTGATAACGGCAACCGCTCTGCTGTGCACTGGGACATGGTACTGATCCAGCGCCCGGAGTACGGCGGGGGCAAGGTCTGGTTCGATGGCGAGTTGATCCGTAGAAACGGCCAATTCGTGCCAAAAGACCTCAAACCGTTGAATCCAGGCAGCCTCAAATGATGCGCTTGGCCAAACGCCAAGCACCTTGGTTTGGTTTTTTTTTGTCAAAACCCGATTTTATCCAATAAAAAGTTTGTGTGTCGCCAAATTTTTGGCATAAAGGCGTTCCGCTTTTTAGGAAGCGAAACTTCTCTCCTGGGTCGTTGAGCTGCCAATCTTCGGTTTTTGGATGATTTAC
>DASCOW010000545.1:0-2523 GCA_036012205.1 Verrucomicrobiota bacterium | reverse complement strand
TTCCCGGTTTTTACTGGTCCACCGGCGTGACCAAGAGCCGGCCCGGCAGCGAAGTGCTCGCCGTGCACTCGGAGTTGCGCAACCAGTTCGGCCGCATCCCGCTGTTGGCCATTCGCAGCGCCGGTCGCGGCAAGGTGCTATTCATGGGCACCGACAGCGCGTGGCGTTGGCGGCGAGGGGTTGAGGACAAGTTCCATTATCGGTTCTGGAGCCAGGTCGCCCGCTGGATGGCGCACAAGCGACACCTCGCCGAGAAGGAGGGCATCCGGCTCAGTTTCACGCCTGAGACGCCTAAGGTCGGCGACCGCGTGTTCCTGCAGACTACCGTGCTCGACGAGGCCGGTTTCCCGCTGGAAAACGGCAAGGTCAACGGTGCGATCATCTCGCCTACCGGCCGCGGCGAGCAGCTTGAGTTGACGGAAGTCGAAGGGGGCTGGGGCGTGTACAGCACGGAGTTTTCGCCGCAGGAAGGCGGGCCGTTCGAGATCGCGATTGACGCCCCCGAGCACGATCGTGAGCTAAAAACAAGACTCACCGTGTCGCTGCCCAGGCGCGAAAAACTGGGTCGCCCGGTGAACCGCCCAGTGCTCGCTGAGATCGCCTCAATCACCGGCGGCGAGAGCGCCGGTGTCGATCACCTCGACGAGCTCATCCAGAAAATCTCAGTTCTCCCCGAACCCAAACCGGCCCAGATCCGCACGCGTCTGTGGAGTAACCCATGGTGGGGCGGCGCCATCCTGCTGCTGCTGGCTGTTTACTGGACCGGACGCAAACTCGTCGGCTTGGTTTAAATCAAGCGCTTGGTCAAGCGGGGCGTTGAAATTGTTCTCGTCCCTCCTCCACGTCCTCGGATTTATTTCGATGATGAAGTACGAGGACGAACATGGTGCGTTGAATTTGGAACGCGCCCGAAAGCGGCGGGGACAGCCGCACTCCAAGACGCTCGCGCGGCCCGCGGACGTTTAACTCTCAGTGTCTACGATGGCGGCATCCTCGTCACCGGCGTCTTCGCTGATGACTGGCGCGATGGCCTGGAGCTGGTCTTTGCCGTGGAGGTTGATGAGCTTGACGCCCTGCGCGTTGCGGCCGGTCATCCGAATGTGCTCGACGCCGGTGCGCACCATCTGGCCGCCGACTGTGATGAGCATGATCTCGTCGTTCGATTTCACGGCCAACGCGCCGCAGACTTCCCCGGTCTTGGCCGTAGTCTTCATGGTGATGATGCCCTTGCCACCACGTGACTGCACCCGATACTCGTCGAACTCGGTGCGCTTGCCGATACCGTTCTCACCGGCTACCAGCAGTGTGGTGTCATTGACCACAATGGCCGCAGCGACAAGTCGATCTTTTTTGCCCAGGCGAATACCGCGCACGCCGGCAGCGGTACGGCCCATTGAGCGGACGTTCTCCTCGTTGAACCGGATGCTCTTGCCGTCGCTGGTGATCAGCACCACCTCGTCGTGGCCGGTGGTGAGCTTGACGGTGATGAGGCGGTCGCCCTCGTTAATACCGATGGCGTTGATACCGGTGCGGCGGACATTGGCATAGGCGTTCAGGGCGGTCTTTTTCACCGTGCCGCTCTCGGTGGCAAAGAAGAGAAATTGTTCCTGCTGCCATGTGAGATTTTCCTTGTCCGCCCCCAATTGGGACTCGACCCGGATGAGCGCAGCGATTTTCTCGCCTGACTGCAGTTCGAGCAGGTTGGCGATGTTTCGCCCCTTGGCCGACCGACCCATGTCAGGAATCTCATGCACGCGTCGGACGTACACACGGCCGGTGGTGGTGAAAAACATCAGGTAATCATGCGTGCTGGCGGTGAAGAGGTGCTCGATGAAGTCTTCGGCCTCACCTTGCACAACGGATTCTTTGCGGGTGCCCATGCCGATGACACCCTTGCCGCCACGGCGCTGGGCGCGGTACGAACTGACGTTGGTCCGTTTAATGAGGCCGTTGTGGGTGAGGGTGATAATGACACCCTCGTTGGCGATGAGATCCTCAATCGCCATATCACCCTCGTCGGGGATGATGTCGGTGCGGCGTGGCGTGGCGTACTTGTCCTTAATCTCCGTCAGGTCTTCCTTGATGATGCTCAACACGCGATCCTCCCGGGCGATGATATCCATCAAGTCCTCGATCCTGATCAGCAACTCGTCGTACTCGCCCTTGATCTTGTCCTGCTCCAGACCGGTCAACTGGTACAGGCGAAGGTCGAGAATGGAGTTCACCTGAGCCTCGCTAAGTAGATAAAAACCGCCCTTGATGCGCTCCTCGTTGCGGATTTTTATGCCCCATTTCTTGAGCACTTTTTCCGGGAACTCGAACGCCAGCAACTTGATGCGGGCTTCCTCACGATTGGTCGAGTTGCGTATGATACGGATGAACTCGTCGAGGTTGGCCAACGCGCAGAGATAGCCCTCGAGCGTCTCGGCCCGGGCCTCGGCCTTGGCCAACTCGAACCGGGTCCGGCGCAGGATGACTTCGCGACGATGCTCAATGTATGCATTGATCATCTCCTTGAGGTTC
>DASCOW010000544.1:0-3615 GCA_036012205.1 Verrucomicrobiota bacterium | reverse complement strand
GCCCCCATCGGGTTTGAATCATGGTCTGGTCACCCACCGGTTCAACGGAGATGACCGTGTCGAGGTTGAACAGAATCTCGGAATTCTCCTCGGTATAACCGCTCGGCGAAGCCTGTGTCAGTTTCACGAAGTGTGCCATTTTCTGTTCCTTTCTTTCGCGCTGATTGACCATCAATCAGCAGCAAACCCATTAAGGCACAAGTCGGCAGAGTGAGCAAGTGCATTCGTTGGTTGTGACCGTTTTGTTGCGCTTAATCCATCGTACTCGGTCATGGAGCGCGAGGACGAGTGGGAAGCGGCGATTATCGACCAAGCGCCCGGCGACTGGGACGGCTGCGGATGAGGAGCCAGCTAAATTGCGCCGCTTGGCCAAGCGAATAGATGATGTAGGTGAAGACGGCGCCGGCCAGCCAGCCTCCGTGGGTGCCCACAGTCAATCCGGCGACAATGACGACCAGAAACGCCATGACCGACTCGGTGACGCTGCGTGTGTTGTGTGAGTGCACGAGCAGTCCTTGAAAGAAGCTGTTGCCGAAACCGAATGCAGCCAGTGTCAGCGCAGCCCAAACGGCCTGGGTTGCGAGTTTGGCCAAGGGCGCGTCGAGTCCGCTGATGGTGCCAAACCAGCCGTTGGCCAGTGGAGAGGCGACGATCAGCAGTTGCAGGCAGGACACGCCCAGCGCGGCCTGCCAGGCGAAACGCCGCAGGGCCACGTAGCCGCCGGGTCGCTCGACCAGCGCCACGACCACCTCAAGGAAGGCCAGGCTGATTGAGCGGAACAGAAACGTGAAGCCGTTGAGCGCGGGCAGCACGGCCAGCGACTCGAGCGGCGACGGCATGCGGCTGATGCCGGCGGTGAGCATCGGCTGCGCGGCCAGGCCAAACAGCGGGCTCAACGCGAGCGGCACATAAAACGACAGGAACCGTTTGCGATCGAGCGGCGGCTCGCTGGACCGTTCCCCGGGCAGGACGTCGCGGATGACCGGCCGCACGATCCACGCCGCGTAAACCGCCTCGGCCACCACTCCGGTGGAGACGGCGACGGTGGCGGCGATGATGCCCAGTTGCGGCAGGTCGATGCGCCTGGCCAAGGCATAGCAAATAAGAAGCACCGACACGTCGGCGGCGAGGCGGACGAGTGTTCCTCTTGTGACAGCTCGCGAGCGGCCGAACCGGATTAGCACGCCCTGGTTGAAGCGCCGGTGCGCAATGGCCCACGTCCACGGCGTCATGATGATCATTCCGAGACGACTGGCCTCGAGGATGTCGTCCCCGACACCGAGCAGTTCGCCGGCGATCAGGTCGAACAGTGGCGTGGCGGCAACGAGCAGGTGCAGTGCCGACAGCCCGCCGCCGGCGAGCATCATGAAACGCCACAATTTCTTATAAGAGGCGAGGTCGCGGCTGAGCTTGGTGCTGGCGGTGAGCAGCATGATGATCGGTGCCTCGATTAGCAGCGAAAGCGGGAACACCACGCCGCCGTAGGCGCCAAGGTTCACCTCGGGATTGGCCAGGCGCGCAACGACGGCGCTGAGCAGCGGCAATTCAATGCCCATCATCAGCCAACTCAGGGCAAGGGGGAACCATGTTTTCCATACATCAACACAGGTGACAGGTTGACTTTTTATGTTGTGCATCAGATTTTCCCCGTCGCCGTTGCTGGGGTGTTCCTTTCGGAAGAAGGATGTTTACAGCAAAGGCGGAGGCAGAACGATGCAAATCCGGGCAAGACACGTGGAGAGCCGCTATCCAATAACCCAAACCCCGGCGGCCACCACTGCCGCCGCCGCTTCGGCGCGGCTAGTGTTGTTCGACATCGACGGCACGCTGGTGAGCACCGGCGGCGCCGGGATGAGATCGTTCGGCGAGGCGTTTGAGGCGGCATTTGGCGTTGCTGATGCCACCGCGAAAATCAAGTTCGCCGGGCGCACCGACTACTCGCTCTTTCGCGAAATGTGCCGGCACGCCGACGTTGAGCACACGCCGGAAAACCGTGAGTTGTTTTTCAGCCACTACCTTCGTCTCGTGGATAATCATCTCGACGCTAGCAAGGGCGGGCCGTTCCCGGGTGTGGTGAGTTTGCTCGACGAACTGACGGCGTTGCCTACTGCCCCGGTGCTTGGCCTGTTGACCGGCAACATCAGGGAGGGAGCCAAGCGCAAGCTCGGTGCGTACGGGCTTTGGGATCGGTTCGCGCTCGGTGGTTTCTCAGATGACGACGAGGATCGCAACCTCATCGCCGCGGCCGCCGCAGACAAGGGCGGTGTGTACCTCGAACAGCAACTCTGCGGCACGGAAATCGTCGTGATCGGCGACACGCCGAGGGACATTGCCTGCGGCAAGCACATCGGCGCGCGCACGGTGGGTGTGGCCACGGGCGGGGCGACGCTTGAGACGCTCCGGGCCTGCGAGCCGGACTGGGCGGTGGCCGACTTGACCCATCTGTCGGCCCGGGACGTCTGCGGCGACTGACCGGTGCTTGGCGGCAGAAAGCAGTTTTCATTCGAGGCACCCTTTGGTAGCGTCTTTTGCCTCTCGATACGCGGATGAGCACGGAACAATTTTCACTCAAGGGCAGGACGGCGCTGGTCACCGGCAGTTCCACTGGGCTGGGCAAGCGGATGGCAATGGCGCTGGCACGAGCGGGTGCCAAGGTGGCGATGAATTATTTTAATAACGAGGAGCGCGCGGCCAAGACGTTTGCTGAGTTTGAGGCTACCGGAGCTGAGGGGGCGATGATCCGGGCCGATGTGACTGATGAGGCCGACGTGAACCGGCTTGTCGCCGAGGCTGCCGAGAAGCTTGGTCCGGTGGACATCGTGGTGCTCAACGCCACACCGGATCAGCCGCTGAAGCCGATCGAGGAATACGACTGGGCGTTTTACCAACGCATGCTCGATTACTTCATCAAGAGTCCGTACCTCGTGACGCGCGCCGTGTTGCCGCATATGAAGCAGCAACGCTGGGGCCGCATCATCAACATCGGCTCGGAAGTATTTCACCTGGGTGTCACGCCGTTCACTGCGTACGTCGCGGCGAAGGGCGGCCAGACCGGTTTCAACCGCAGCTTGGCTCGCGAGTTGGCGCCGTGGAACATTACGGTCAACATGGTGTCGCCCGGTTGGATACCGGTGGAGCGCCACGAGAAAGATCCGCAGGAATTGAAGGACGGTTATTTCGCCACTGTCCCGATGCAGCGCTGGGGTGTGCCGGAGGATTTGTCCGGCACGATCGTTTACCTCGCCGGCGAGCCGTCGTCGTTTGTCACTGGCCAAAACATCCATGTCAACGGCGGCCTGACCGTGCACTGATTTTCAACTCAAACAAAACAACCCCAAAAAAATATGATCAAAAAAGCAACCTTTTGGATGGCGGTATTCGCAGTGGCAATAGCCGTAGCGTGTTCGCCGAAAACCTCAAGCGGCGGTGGTTCCGGAAACGCCACGATCGCCTATGTGACTAACGGAATTGATCCGTTCTGGGATCTCTGTGCGGCGGGCGTGCGTCAGGCGGAGGAGGAATTTGGCATCAAGTGCGAGATCCACATGCCGCCCAAGGGCTTGGCCGATCAGAAGAGCATCCTCGAAACCCTGTTGACCAAGGGGATCAAGGGTA
>DASCOW010000543.1:0-7136 GCA_036012205.1 Verrucomicrobiota bacterium | reverse complement strand
CCCCGGCGATTGCCGTGCCACCGAGGAACACACCGACAAATTTGCCGTTGTTTGCCTTGGACTGGCCTTGCTCAAACGACAGCGCGTCGCAAATCCCGCTCTTGAGATCGTAATGGGCCGGAGACACCTGGTTGCCACCAGCCATGAGCAGTTGACCGGCCTGGATCGACAGGTTGCCCTGCACGCTGACACCCTTGCGTAATTCTGCATTGAGGTGGCCGGAGGAATTGTTTTGCCAGAGGATTTTCCCGCTCTCTGCGTCCAGCGCGTACACATAAGTGCCATCGTGATCGATGATCCCCGCGCCCACGTAGGCGACGCCGTCGTGTACCAGCACGCCACTGTGGGCGGGCCAAGTGGAACTAAGGCTGCCGTAAACCATGATGTGCCGCTCCACCGGTGCTGCGCGGAACCGCCAGAGTAGTTGGCCGGTGGCGGCGTCGAGACAGTAAACCTGTCCGTCACCGCCGCCAGCATAGGCGCGGCCGTTCGAGATTGTCGGGGACTGCTTGATCGGGCCAGGCGTCAGGTATTCCCATCTCGCCGCACCGGCAGCGGCATCAATGGCTCGGATTTTCCCGTCATCCCCCGCAGTAAAAATCAGTCCGCCGGCTGCTGTCGGCGGAGTCGGGATGGTTGGCAGAGTCGACCGGGACTGCCATTTCATCTGCATGGGAGATCGAAGCCGAATCCGGGTCGATGCGCTTCGCGAATTGTCGCTGCGGTAAGTGGGCCAGTCCTGATCGGTGACCTTAAGTGCGGTGCCGGAATCGAGCGTGAGACCGGTGGTTTGGAGTCGTTCCGCATCCGTGGCGAGGTGGTCAAACCGGAACGCGCCTGCGGAGCATTTGCCGAGATGCCCGATGATCGAGAGGTTGCAGTCGCATTGCCACGGCCCGATGTAAAGCATGCCGTTGGCCGGCAGTGCTCCATCGTTGCAGGCGGGGCGGGCGGCGCCATCGATCAGCACCTTGCGCTGCGAGCGGTCAAATCGCAGTGTGCCCTCTCCTCCCCGGCAGAACAAGGAATCCGAGCTGGCGGTCAGGCGGGTGCAAGCTCGCTTGAAAAATTCCAAATCCTGCTCAATCTCGCCGCTGACCGGATCGACCACCACGTGGCTGCCCCGTTCCCCGACTCCAAGAATAACCTTGTTGTCCAAATAAATGGCGTTGGGATTATTGGTGATTTTTTTGCGCTGCCAAAGCAGATCGCCGGTCTCGGTGGAAACGGCGATGACGTTCATGCGCGTCTGGCCCTGCACGATCAGCGCCTTTGGTGTGGCCACCAGCAGGCAGGCGGTCCGGAAACCCGGAGTCGATGTCAGGCCACGGCCGGGTTGCCCAATCAAGCCAAGAACCGCCTTGTTCGCGTTGGTCCAAGCGGTTTCCCCGTCCCGGATGTCCAGGCTTCTCAAGTGGCTCTCCGGGCAGTAGAGAAACATTCGGTTCCCATGTATGGCCATGCCCCTCGAGTCAATGAGCGTCTTCTCGCGGTGAACCCAGCGGGCGGCCTTGCTCGCGGGATCGACCGCCACCACGGTATCGCCGAATCCGAACGGAATCTGGCTGCCGTAGTAGCCCTTGCTCAAATCCGCCCAACTCCAACCACCGAATGCGCGGTCGCCCTTGGTGATCTCCGCGCCGGGATCCGGTTTGCCGGTCAGGACGTAAAGCGTGCCGTCGAGCAGGGCCATCCATTTCCAGTGACCCTCTACCTTGGGGATGCGAATTTTTCCCTGTTCCCGGCCGGTCTCCGCGTCGAGCATCAGGCAATGGTCTCCGTTGATCATGTAAAAAGTCTCCCGGGTGGCGATGAAGGCTGAACGGTGAACCAGATAGCCCTCGGGCAGCTTGCGTTCCCAGAGCACCTTGCCGTTGTAGCCGCTGCGGGCGATGATGCGGAGTAGCCCGCCCCACTCCCTGCGGTGATGCGCGATATGCCCGACCGCGAGAAAGGTCCGCCCCCCGGCTGCGGTGGTGATCGACGGCATGCCGATGTACAACGGATTGGCCATGAACTGAGTCATGTAGGGCGCCTTAATCACCTGATCCAGCGATACCGGATTGTTGTCCGGGCCCTTCTCCCAGTGTGACCAGTCATCCGCCCCCTTGAGCGGCGGTTTTAGGAGTTTGATCCAGACACCGGAGGAATCGTTCCAAACGGCCTGCTTGGCATCCCCCCGACTCGCCCACGCCGCCAGTTTTTGCGCAAAAGCCGGGGCGTCGGTGACCGGATTCCGCTGGCCGACGATCGCGATCCCCTCCGGCCTGAGTGCCCGCAAAACCTCAGCAACGGAAAGCTGCCCGAGTAGTTCACCCGCTTGGGAGGCGATGACCAGGTCGATGGTGTTATCAGCGTACGGGAGAGAAGTTAGCGCACCCTGCTCGGCGGCCAAACGACGAATCCCGATACCGGCCTCGTCAGCCTTCTGCCGCAGTTCGCGCACGGGCTTGATTCGGGGATCGCGCACGTGAACCAGCAATCCGCTTTCCCGAGCCAACCGCAGGGGCAGGTCTGCATCAATGCCAGGCATTGCACAAATGCCGCGGCGCACTCCGCCTACCTCCAACAAGCGCTCTTCGAGCCCTTGCGGAAGGGGATTGGCGAATACAGGGTTCGAGGCAACGATCAGAAGCGCGGCCACGATGCCGGTCAATGAAGTTGGTATTTTTTTCATGAGACAAATAGTCGTGATTAAATTCCTGGGACTGCACCCGGTTTCAAGCTGATGCCGAGAAACCGAACACACTTGCGGGACGGCTTCAACCGTAAAAAAAGGCTTGATCGATTTTTGCCCACCGGGGTTTCAACCGACGGCTCCGCCCTCTAGCAGCAGAACGCGGTCGGCACGGGCCGTTGCGCTGTCGTCGTGGGTGACGAGCAAGACGGCGCCGCCATCTCTAGCAAAATCACGCAAGCCATCCAGCACTCTCACGGCATTATCAGCATCCAGGTTGCCGGTGGGTTCGTCGGCAAGCAGCAGCTTGGGTCGATTCAACATCGCCCGGGCCAACGCGGTGCGCTGCCGCTCGCCGGTGCTGAGCCTCGCCGCAGGGTGGTCGGCGCGGTTCTCAAGCCCGAACTGGGCGATGAGTTTCCCGGCCCGTTCCCGTGCATCCCCGCTGCCACCCGCCACCGCCGGGGTCATCACATTATGCAACACAGAAAGGTAGGGAAGCAGGTGAAATTGCTGAAAAACGAATCCGACATTCCCCGCCCGAAAACGCGCACTGCACTCGGCACTCATCGAGCCGAGGTCGCATCCGCCAATGGACACCGCCCCTTCGTCCGGGGCCAGCAGGCCGCCTGCAATCAGCAGCAGCGTGGTTTTGCCGGAACCGCTCGGGCCGCGCACTGCGACGAACTCGCCGGCCTCGACAGACAACGAAATACCGGCCAGCGCCTGCACACGCTGGCCACTGGCGCTGTCATGGGCCTTGGCAAGTTGGGATATCTGCAGCATTGCAGTCATGGCATCATTCCTCCTGCAGCACCAAAGCCGGGTCTTGGCGTACAGCCAAGAGGGCCGGAATCCAACTGGCAAACACGGACAGTGCCAAGGCCAGGCCAAGCGCAAGGCTGAAACGAACCAGTGCATCCGGCCCGGACAACGCCACCGGCGACTCACCCAGCAGCGAGCCGGCGCACCCACCCACCGCAAAACCAAGCAGCGACCCGACAAGCCCAAAGAGGAGCGCCTTGCCGAGGAAGAGTTGGAGGATTTGAGAGGAACGGAAACCGATGGCCCGCAGGACACCGATCTCGACCCTACGCTCGCGCACGTTGCCCAACATGAGGAACCCAATCCAGACCGATGCACCAATCCAGATAAGAGGAGCCAACACGGCGGCGAAAGCCTCGCGCTGATCTCTCAGTTGGTTGCGGTTGCCCACCTCGCGGGCCAACGCATCGTCAGCGCTCTGCTTGGCCTGGCTGCGGGCCTCGGCTCTGGCCAAGGCGGGCGGGCCGCGCTCAATGACCTGCGTGCCGGGCAGTATTCCGGCGATCTCCGCGCGAATCTGGAAGAGTCGATCGCCCGCGCAATGGCACTCCAACGCCTGAATGGCATGGATCAGGTTCTGCATACCAAGCAGTTCCTGCGCCTTCGACAAACTGATCCAGACCGTGCTGTCGTCGATGGTGCCGCGTTCCCCGTGAACTTTTCCGATCGAGAATTTCTGACCCAACAAAACGATGTCAGCGCCCACCTGCAAGCCAAGCTTTTGGCCGACCTGATGGCCGATGATCATCGTGCCCTCGGGCACCGTCTCGAGCAGCGGTTTTTTCGGGTCGCGATGCCGGATCGGAATCTCACCCCGGGTGCCGTACAGAATGACCGACAATCCCGTTTCCGGCCAGGTCAATTTCTTCATGACCGTGGGCAACAGATGGTTAATGGTGACGATTTTCGACTTGGCCAAGCGATGGACGTACTCCTCCGGCATCTGTTTGCTCAAGCTGCCCTCGAGGTGCATCTCGTTCAAATCCTGGCCTTTGGGAAGGATGATGATGTTGAAGCCCAGCCCCTTGGTGATCCGACGAACGGCGTCCTCGAGACCAGCGCCGGCCTTGGCCACTTCGACCTCTTTCGCTGCCAGCAGACGCTCGGTGCGACGCGCATCGGCCTTCAGCAATGTCAGCGTCCCAACCAGGCAACCGACGGCGGTGGCCACCGACAAGAGCGCCAGCCCAAAGTTGAGTTTTCGGAAGGCGATTTCGCGCCAAATCATCCCCCAGATTTTCATGACATCACTTCGCGAAACCATTTCGTGCGCTGCCTTTGGCTGGCATCAGCCAATCGTTTCGCATTTCCCGGGTGAATGTGGCTTTCACTTTTTTCGCACCAGAAACACGCCGGCTGCCATCACAACAAGCCCCACCGCAGCGCAGGCTGCCAGCGAGTTGACGAGTACCGCGCTGATCCCGTGCGACTTCTCGACAGCTGTGCTCCCCTTGGCCAAGCCGGTGAAACCGGCCAACGGTGGGAGTTCCCGGTCGATGTCCAGTCGCCGCCGCACCAACCGGTCCCACGGAACCGACATCACCAAATCGACGCCGGGATTCTGCTCCTTTACCTCGCAGGAACAGGCGCCGGTCAGGAACAAACCGGCCTCATCTATGGTATCTCCAACGATGCCCTCACCCGCCAAGGCAAAAAGCGATCTGCCCCGCCCGAACACAGGAAACACAATCGGCTCTTTCGCATAATCGTACAGGTCACTCTCACTACCCATGAGCATCCGGACAAAAATCTCCTCTGCCGAATTCGACCGGGAGAGGCGCAGCAACGAAAAGTCAATTTTCAGTTCCGATTCGTCGATGGAAATCAAGCCATCGGCAACATCTAGGGGGTTGATCTCCGGCAGTTTTAGGGAGGACTCGAGATACTCGAACCGCTGCTCCAGCAATCCCGCTGCTGCAGCATCCTTCTGTTCATCACCGCTCTCGATGAACGCCCACACAGCGGTCTCTCCCTTCAGCAGGCGGCGGGCAATCTCGCGGCGCGCGGGCGAATCGACAAGCCGCTGCACGTTGCCGCCGTCGAACCGGCCCGACCAGACAGGACCCTGGATCCGGCTGGTCCACGGGTAATACAGGATCATCCATGGCAGCGTTTCGCTCCCCTGCTCCTTCCACAGCTTCACCGCCTCCTCTTCTGGATTGGCGTCGAGATCCACCCGCTTGATCATCAGGTTGACAGACTGGTCAACCGGCATCCTTTCCGGATCCAATTGCTCAAGCCACTTGGCCTGCTCGGCCGTCAACTCGCCCCGCTGGAAAAGAACCACGCCGTAAGCATCGGGAGTCCACCGCTCCAAGGCATAACGAAACACAGGAACTGAACAGCTCCAAGCCGGGACTGCGCCCAACAACGCGCAGGCAAACAGCAGCAGCGAGACATTGCAACTGGCCAAACGATGATTCATTTTTTCTTTTTGCCCCACGGCCAGGGCTTGGCCAGGGCGGCGACGGCCCAGTTTTCCCATTGGGCCGCCATGCGCTTTAGACGCTTGGGTTGTTTCACAGCAAGGTTGTTCAATTCGGTGCGGTCGGCTTGAATGTCGTAAAGTTCCCATGCGCCCTTGGCGCCCTTGGCCACGAGTTTCCATTTGTCGTCCCGCATGGCGCGGTTGCCTTCGTGTTCCCAGTAGATCGGTTGATTGCGGTTCATCTTTCTGCCGTCGAAAGCCAACGTCAGCGAGGTGCCCTGCATCGGGACAATCGCCGTGTCACCGATTTTTTCCGGATACGTCGCTTGGCCAAGGTCAACGCAGGTGGCCATGAGGTCAATGAGGTGGGCGGGCTGGCTCTCGAGTTTGCCGTGGCGTTTCTTGCCAATGCCGCTTGGCCAATGGGCGATGAGCGGCGAGCTGATGCCGCCCTCGTGCACCCAGTGCTTGTACTCGCGAAACGGCGTGTTGCTGGCGTTGGCCCAGGCCAGGCCATAGCCGTGGTAACTGCCAGGTCCACCGGGCATCACGCCGGTGCCCTGTCTCACGACACGACCGTCGCGTGTGCGCTTGGGGATCATGTCAGTTTGCAGCTCCCTCTTGGTCATCGGCTTGAGTTGCTCCGGATCTTTGTCCTTGTACTGAATGCCCTCGCGCCGGCCCATGCCCTCGGCGCAGCCGCCGTTGTCGGCGAGGAACAGGATCAGCGTGTTGTCGTACTGGCCGGTCTCCTTGAGCGCAGTGACAACCCTGCCCATGCCCTGGTCGAGCCGATCGACCATCGCGGCGTAGGTCTCCATCAGGCGCAACTCCCACGGCCGGTTTTTGGCATCCTCCCACTTGGGCGCCCTGCCGTCACGTGGCGTCAATTTCCACTTGGGATCGATGAGGCCCATCTTGAGTTGTCGTTCGTAACGGGCCCGGCGCATGGCATCCCAGCCTGCATCATACTTGCCCTTGTACTTGGCGATGTCTTCGGGCAGCGCGTGCATCGGCCAGTGCGGTGCGGTGAAGGCAACATAGATGAAAAACGGCTGGTCGCCCTTGTGCTCGCGGATGTAGCGCGCAGCATGGTCGCTGATGGCGTCGGTGTAATAATAGGTGCCCTTGGGCTGATAGCCCTCGTCGGTCAACGGGGAGACCTGAGTGTTCTCCCGAGTAAGGGAGTTGGGGTCGAAAAAGCTG
>DASCOW010000542.1:0-2399 GCA_036012205.1 Verrucomicrobiota bacterium | reverse complement strand
GCCTTTCCTCGGCGGGTGGCGCTCTTGACCAACTCGGACGAGTTCCACTCGCTGAAGAACACCTTGAGTCCCTGCAACTCCAGCCAGCGCTTGAGCAGGTAAAGCTGCGTCGATTTGCCGGAGCCGTCGATCCCCTCCACGGCAATCAATCGCCCGGGATAGCCGAGCTGCGCAAACGTTTTCTCCGGCTTTTTTTTCATTTGCTCATCCCGAGATTGGTCGCAACAAAAACCATCGTGTCGAATGAGATTTGGGCGACAAAACGAAAAACCGGGGTGAAGTTGATCAGTAAAAGTATGATGATGAAACCGTACTGCGCGATCTGCATATAGGTCTCCTCGCTCATCCCGATGATGTGACGCAACACGTGCGAACCATCCAACGGTGGGACGGGAATCAGATTAAAAAAACAAAGTATCAGGCTGAGGAAAACCACCATGACCGCTGGGTTCTCCCACAACTGTTGCACTGCCAACTTCTCCGGCCAGGCGCCCGCGATCGACAACACCACCATCAGCAGGACAGCCAAACCCAGGTTCACCGCTGGCCCGGCCATCGAGACGAGAATGTCGCCCCGTTTCCGACTGTCATAATTACTTGGGTTCACCGGAACCGGCTTGGCCCAGCCAAACACCAAAAAAGGCAAATCGACCCCGAGCATGGGCGTCAGGATCAGCACCCATGGAATCAGCACCGTGCCGATAGGGTCGATGTGCACGACCGGGTTGATCGTCATGCGACCCATCAACCGCGCCGTGTCGTCGCCGCACTTGTGCGCCGCCCAGGCGTGGCCAAACTCGTGAAAGGAGAGTAGCGCCACAAGGCACATCCAGATCGCCGCGCCGGTCGCCAGATCACTGATTGTCAGTTGTGACAGGACAATTCCCACGGCGGCGCAGCGTATCAGACTGTCGGGGGCGCCCCAATCAAAACCCTCTCGCGCATTTCTTCTGGTAGCCACTTGGCGTTCACGCAGTTTATCAGTTTCTCTCCGCGCAAAGCCCGGACGATCTCCTGAGCGGACTTGGTGCGCATCTCCAGCAGCCCCTCCACCGAGTAAAACGCCGTGTGCGGCGTCAGGATTAAATTGACATTCAACTCGTCGGCTTCGCGCCAAAGCTGAACCAGCGGCTCGGCGGCCCGGGCCGGTTCCGCCGGGAGCACGTCCACGCCCGCGCCGGCGATTTTGCCCGCGCGCAGCGCCGCCGCCAAAGCCGCCGTGTCCACCACCGCACCACGCGCGGTGTTCACGAGAATCGCACCTGGCTTCATCCTGCCAAGCGCGTCGGTGTCGATCATCTGCTGCGTCTCGTCGGTCAACGGCACGTGCAGTGACACCGCGTCGCTCGTCTCCAGTAATTCCTCGAGACTGACCATCTCCACCCCGAGTACCTTCTCGATGCCGGGACGCAAATACGGGTCATGTGCGATCACCCGCATCCGCATTGCCTTGGCGCGTTGGGCCGTTGCTTGCCCAATCCGTCCCAGTCCAACGATGCCAAGAGTCGCCCCAGCTAGGCGCGGAACCGGCTCCACGACTCGGCAGTCCCACGGCTCCAGAGACCGCTTCAGGCCACGCTCGACCAGCAGAAACCGCCGATTGCAGGCGATCATCATCCCGATCGCGTGGTCGGCCACCTCGTCCACACCGTAGTCCGGCACGTTGCAAACCGGGATACCCCGCTCGGCAGCTCGGCGAAAATCCACCGCGTCGTACCCCACCCCGCCGCGGACAATCACCCGGCATTTGTCAAGCCGGTCGATTATCCCAGCAGTCAGTGAGACCTCGTGAAAAATGATGATCGCATCGGCATCCTCCACTCGCCCTTTAAGCTCATCAACCGATCGAGCCCGAAGGCACTCTACCTTTGCCAATCCAGCAAAAATAGTCTCCTCCGGCTCAACAGGAGGGAAGACGTAGTCAGTGATAACGACCTTAAACATCGCCGCAAGGCTACCGATCAAACCGCGCTTGGCCAAGCTCTTGAAAACTTGTCTTGCTGGGACAACTTGGCCAGCATCCCCGCCGTGAACCGTCCCGCTCGACCCCACATCACAGCAATTCTCATCTTCGCCTGCACAGCCATGACCGCGCTTGGCCAACCCGCAAAAAAAACCAACTCCTTCTCTAGAGAGGAAGCTGCCTACAGCGCCAAGTTAAAAATCGAACCCAACAACGCCAACCTGTACCACCAACGCGGGGTCGTGCGTTTTTTTCAACTCAAGTTTACCGACTCATTGGCTGACGTCGATAAGTTCATTGAAATGAGACCTAACCGCGAACCATTCCACTGGCAACGTGGACTTGTTCACTACTACACCGGCAAATACGAAGCCGGTCGCAGACAGTTTGAATCGCACCAAACCGTCAACACCCAGGACGTCGAGAATGCTGTGTG
>DASCOW010000541.1:0-2099 GCA_036012205.1 Verrucomicrobiota bacterium | reverse complement strand
GCTTGAGCGAAACAGCCCGCGCGGTCGTATTGCCCTGATGCGCTCCATTGCCGATGGCGAACTCGAGGCCACAAGGGTTTTCGCCGACGAAATGTACTACTGCCTTGGTTGCCTCGCCTGCATGACGGCCTGTCCGGCTGGCGTGAACTACGCCGAGCTGTTTGAGCATGCCCGTGCGGAGGTCGAGGAAAAGAAGGTCATTGATTCAGCCTGGCGCCGGTTTATCCGGGGGATCACCCTCAAGTGGCTGTTCACCAAGCATACTCGCCTCAAACTGCTCGGCCGGTTGATCCGCCTGTACAGTTCGCTTGGCCTCAAGTCGCTCGTTCGAGGCAGCCGCGTACTCAAACTGTTGCCGGGGCGAATGGGTGAACTCGAGGCCATGACACCGGAGATTCAGCCCAAGTTTTCGGACGACATCATCTCGTTGGAAACGCCAGCCAAGGGCGAGAAACGTTACCGCGTCGCCATGCTCACCGGCTGCGCGCAGGACCTGATTTTCAGCGACGTCAACCGTGACACCGTCGAGGTGCTGGTCCAGAACGGTTGCGAAGTTTATACGCCGCGCAACCAGGGCTGCTGCGGATCGCTGCACGCGCACAACGGCGAATGGACCATGGCTCAGCAACAGGCGCGAGTGATGATCGATCTGTTTCCGCCGAGTGAATTTGACGCCATCATCAGCAACGCCGCCGGTTGCGGCTCGCACCTCAAGCATTACCACGGTCTGCTCAAGGCTGACAAAAAATACGCCGGCTCAGCCAGGCAGTGGGACGCCAAGTTGAAAGATGTTCACGAGTGGCTGGCGGAGATAGGCGTGCGAGAGCCAAGTGCCGCCGCGTCTGGCCAAGCGCAAAAGGTCACCTACCACGAAGCCTGTCACCTGTGCCACGGACAAAAGATTACCGCGCAGCCGAGGCAACTGCTCAAGGCGATCCCGGGGCTGGAACTAACCGAGTTGCCGGAGAGCACCTGGTGCTGCGGCAGCGCCGGTATTTACAACATCACCCAGCCGGAGATGGCCAACAAGCTGCTCGATCGCAAAGTTGGGCATATACGGTCAACTGACGCGGAAGTGGTGGCGATGGGCAATCCCGGTTGCTCGCTGCATATCACCAACGGCTTGGCCAAGTGCCAATCGGATGTTCGCGTAGCCCATCCGGTAACCCTTCTAGCCGAGGCCTATCGCATGGAGGAGAGGTAGATTTAACTTCATTTGAGGGACACTCAAAGTCATTGGAGGCGTGGATAAACTCGTTCCATCAGCCCTCAAAGCGGTTTGAGGCGTGTTCAAAGTAGTTCGAACGCTCCCCAAAGTCGTTTGGGCCTGGAGAAAAGCTGTTTTTTGAGCAACCAAACCATTTTGAGCACTGCTCAAACGACTTCGGGAAGCGCTTAAACCACTTGGGGCCAAATGATCGTTCTCTTTACCCTAGTGGATCCAATCGTTAGGTTGGCGCTGTTCTGCCTTTTTGTTTGATGACTTTTTTTATTTTTCATTTTGCCAAATTGGTTCGTTTTATCGGCTTGGCTCTGTTGAGTGCAGTTGCACTTGGCCAAGTGCAAGCGGGGCCTGTTTCACCGGTCGAGTCGCTCAAGCAGTTCACAGTGTTCGGCGACTTGGAGATTGACCAATTGCTGGCGGAGCCGCTGGTGAAGCAGCCGGTGTTCCTGAACTTTGACGAGCGTGGCCGAATGTGGGTGGTGCAGTATCAGCAATACCCGCACCCGGCCGGGCTGAAGATGACCAGCCGCGACAATTACTGGCGCGCGATCTACGACAGGGTGCCGCCCGCGCCGCCCAACCATATTCGTGGCCGCGACAAGATTACCATCCACGAGGACACCGATGGCGACGGTGTTTTGGACAGGCACAAGACGTTTGTCGAGGGCTTGAACATCGTGACCTCGCTTGCCCACGGGCGTGGCGGCGTGTGGGTGCTCAACCCGCCGTACCTGCTTTTTTATCCGGATAAAAACCGGGACGACATCCCGGACAGCGACCCGTTGGTGCACCTTGCCGGCTTCGGGCTGGAGGACACGCACTCGGTGGTGAACAGCCTGCGCTGGGGGCCGGACGGCTGGCTCTACGCCGCGCA
>DASCOW010000540.1:0-3438 GCA_036012205.1 Verrucomicrobiota bacterium | reverse complement strand
TCGGATGTCGTCCTGGAAACTGCGGACGGGACGCAGCATCATTTCGTCAACAAGACCGAGTTGGTGAGCGGCATTACGATCGGGAGCAACAGGAGGTACCTGTTGACCGACGGGGTGACGCAGACGCTGGCCTTCGCTCAGGGCTGGAACTTCGTGTCGACGTACGTCCGGAAGGGAATGGACTCCACGATGACGCCGACTGCCTATTTTGACTCAAACTACTCGAAGGTGGCTGAAATACGGACTTACAACGGTGTGTATAATCCGGCTGATCCGCTAAACGGTGTTCTCTCCACGCTAACCCATATCGAGCTTGGAGCAGGCTATTGGGTGCGTGCGAGCAGCGTGTTTAACCATACGGTGAATGGCTATCTTGGCAACGATCTGAAGGTGAACCTTGAGGCGGGCTGGAACATGGCGGGCTATCCGAGGCGCGACCGCCGCACGGTGACCGATGCGATAGGCACTTTGCAGAGCGGCGGCAAGCTGGTGCAGGTGGTCAGCGACACGGACCTGTATCTCGCTGATGCATCGTTGTCGCATTTCAACACCATGTCGCACTTCGACCCCGGCAAGGGGTACTGGGTCAAGATGAATGACAATGCGGTGTGGGACTTGAACTTCGCTGAATTAAGCGGCGGCTCATCTGGAAATGGTCGCGGCTTGGTCAAGGCCGGTGGTGGCGTCAAGTTCGAGCAACTCAAGCGGCAACTGGTCACGTACCCGAGCGTTCCGGCGATCGTGTTGGCCAGAGTGGAGTCGGTGGGAGGAGTGCCAGCTGGGAGTCTGGTCGGGGCGTTCGCGGATGATGAACTGCGCGGCGTGCAGTTGGTCAAGCGCTTGGCCGGCAACAACACCGTGGCGCTGGTTGTGCATGCGGAGCGGCAGGAGACGGTAAGCTTCAAGCTCTGGAATACCACAGCTCACGCGTGGCAGAACATTAACGAGAGGGTGACGCTGGACTCGGGTGACGTACTCGGCTCGGCGACGGACATGGTTCGCCTGACGTTGGATGACCAGCCGTTGGCCAAGGGGTTGGTGTTGACCCGCGACTCGATGCGCCTGGTTGTCGCGCCGGAATTGCTGGGCACGCACAAGGTGCAGCGATCCAATGACTTGATACACTGGGAGGATTACCCGATGAGCGGGGAAGAGGGGAAAACAGGCCTGACGATTGATCCGGATCAATCCCACGAGTTTTACCGGTTGATTAGGCGCTGATCCGGCATAAGCGGGGGGAGTGCCGGTTATCCAGTCATTCGCATCAGCGTGAATGCCAAAATGAATCATCTGCGAGCAGCGGCCAAGTGTCTGTGGGCACTTGGCGCGCTTGCGTTATGGCTGGGGGTGTCGTCGCTTGGCCAAGCGGAGCCGTTTGGCACCCCGGTCAAGTACCCGCGCATCCCCGGCTTTATCACCGCCGAGGTGAAGGTGGATGGCCAAAGTGCATCTATGCACGACTCCGTGGCATCATTCGTCGGTGACGAATTGCGGGGTAAAGCCAATGTGAGGTATTCCGGTGGCAAAGCTTATGTTTACTTGCCGGCGATTGTCGATGGGGAGGAGACGGTGACCATCAAGGTGTATGACGCCGGGACGGACACGATCTATTCGGCGACATTGGACGGGGCTGCGTCATTTCAGATTACACCGGCGGGAAGCATCGGCTCCGGTACGAGTCCGGCGTTGATCGAGGCATCGATCGTGCCGTTTGCCGGTCCTGTGACGTATAACAATATTCCCACCGTGGTCATTGCAAAAGTGAAAATTAACGGGCAACCCGCCGTGGAAGGCGATCTCGTGGGAGCCTACGTCGGGAATGAATTGCGCGGCAAAGGCGTGGTCGAGGTCTCCGGCATCGTCGCCTACGTGACTATCACCATCAACGTGTCGCAGGATTCGGAGAACGCCTCGTTCAAGATTTGGGACAACAGCGCCTCGAACAAAATGGATGCGTACATCGACGGCGGACAAACGGTGGTAATCACGCCCGGTGGTTCCGTGGGCAGTTGGACGACGCCCGCTGTGCTGGACACGATACCGGGTGACGTGACTCCATCAAACACGCTACCGGTGGCCAACGCAGGCCAAGCGCAAACTGTGGACGAGGGAGTGACCGTGACGCTGGATGGCAACGCGTCGAGTGATAATGACGGTGATCTGTTGACTTACACTTGGGCGGTGCCGACGGGATCCGGGATCACGCTGACGGGTGCCAACACGGCCACGCCGACTTTCACCGCCCCGAGCGTCAGCACGCCGACGGCTTACACCTTCTCGCTGGTGGTTAACGACAATACGGCGGATTCGGCAAACACGGCCACGGTCACCATCACCGTGAACCCGCCTCCCCCGACCACGTCGGCCAGCGACCTGCCGTTTACGGCGGTCAATTTTGGCGAGGATGCCGACCGTTTGGCCAAGTGGGAGCACACGCAAAACGGGATTGCCATCGAGATTCATTACAGGTCAACCGAAACCGGCCAAGCGTACAATGCCGCCGTCCGGAAACTGATCGTGACATCATCCGGGACGGCGGCGCTGGACGTCGTCAACACCCCAGACTGGGCGCTTTTCACCACGTCATCGCAGTTGGACAGGGCGTACCATGTGGGGACAGACGGCAGCACGGTCGTCGCCACCGGGGCCAGTGACCTGTTCTCGATCGCTGCCAACAACGGTTCATCCTGGGTGATCGACGTTGCCCAGCAGTCAAACAACCGAGGGCGCCTGACACTGACCGGCGGTTTTACCAGCACGAGCAACTGGAGTTTCATCGATGACGCCGCCATTGCAGCAACCGGCACTGGCACCGGCGACGGTACGCAACCGGCATTTAACATAACAAAGATGGTGACATCGGTCACCGCCTCGGCAGGGGGTAATGCGGCTTTCACCGTTCGTGCGACAGGAAGCAGCCTGCAGTACAGATGGAAAAAGGAAGTGGATGGACAGGAGGAAGTTTTGACTGGTGTGACGTTCCCAACCCTGGACTGGGTTGAGTTTCCGTTCGGGTTTGTCAATGCATCCCAGTCGATGAACATCACCGTTCAACCGTCGAAGATAACCAAGGGGCAAAATACATTTCACATGGCGGACGGGAGTGGCAACGGCGGGGGGGCGGCAGTCGAAGCCCCGACGTTGTACCTTTACAGGGGTAAATCGTATACCTTCAGCTTCTCCGGGTTCGCCACGGCAACGCATCCATTTTATATGTCCACGACAGGCCCCTCCAATTGGGCAGTCGGAACTAAAAACAGTGAATATACTTCGGGCGTCACATCCGCGAGTGATTCAGTGGTATTCAATGTGCCAAGCGACGCTCCCGATGTGCTGTATTATCATTGTGCCAATCATGCGGAGATGGGCGGCAAGATTGAGATATACACTCCGGGGGAAGTTTTGGTGCTTCAAGATGTTTCGGGCGATTCCAACAAG
>DASCOW010000539.1:0-3349 GCA_036012205.1 Verrucomicrobiota bacterium | reverse complement strand
CTGCCCTTGCCGCGCTCACACATCCCTGGGCCGAACTCCTGGCACGGCAGCAGCAGGCCGCCGCTGAGGTTGAGGTCGAACACGTTGTTCCAAGCCGGTAGCGGGATTTTCTCGAACGGCCTCTCCGGCGTGACAATGGTGTCCGGGTGGTTGCCGCCGGCCGCGTTTAGCAGCACGGTCGGTGCGCCGAGCGCTTGGTCAATGGCTTGGTGACACGACTTTAAGCTGGATTGATCCATCGCATCGCAGACAAAAAATTGCGCCTGGCCAGCGGCGTCGGTGATTTCTTTCGCTCGTGCTTCGCCGCGCTCGGCGTTGCGGCCCACCACAGCGAGCTTCGCACCGGCCTTGGCCATCGCTACGGCGCACGCTCCACCCAATACTCCCGTGGCTCCGATCACGACTGCCACCTCTCCGGTCAAGTCAAACAAGTTCTCCGACATGGCAGGGCACTCTCCACCAGCAGGCTGCCGGGTTGAAGAAAAATCTGTGTCCGACAATCATTTCAAGAATGTCACAGCGCCAAGGACAGTGGCGGCGAGCAGCAGCAATAACACGGCCGCCGGCTTGCTCAAGCCGGCGCGGACTAGGCGGTGGGAGAAGTGGTTGTTGTCGCCGATCCACACCGCTTGGCCAAGCCGGCGGCGGATAATAATCACCGAAACCAAGTCGGCCAGCGGGACGGCGAGCACGAGCAGCGGTGTGAACACGAGCCATTTGTGTGGGCTGGCTGCCGAGTAAAAGTCCGGCAGGATCGCCAGCACAGCCAGCAGGAAGCCGACGACATGACTGCCGCCGTCGCCGAGGAATACGCTCTCGCGCGGGAAGTTAAACGGTAAAAAACCGGCCAGCGTGCCGGTGAACAGGAACGCCAGAGATGCGACGAGGTACTGCCCCTCAAGCGCTGCGTGCCATCCGAAAAACCAGCCGCCAATCAGCCCCAGTCCGGCACACAGGCCGTTCATGTTGTCCTGAAAATTGACGGCGTTGATGACGGACAAAATCCACAGTGCAGTGACGGCGTAGCTGAAGGCCGGATTCTCGACGAACACTGTTACGCGGATGCCGCTGGCAGCGACTGCGAGCGCGATCAGCACCTGGCCGGCGAACTTCCATTTGGCAGAGAGGTCGCGCCGGTCGTCGAGGATGCCAAGCGCCATCATGGCGATCGCCCCCCCGAGGATGGCGATGAGCTGCCAGCCGCGCTTGGCCAAGCCGTGGGACACGACCAGTGAGAACGACTCCGGCAACGGGCCCAGCCAGGCCCAGGCAGCCGCCGAGAGGATAGGCGCGGCCAAGCCAGTGACCATAGCCAGACCGCCGGCAAGCGGCACGGGGTGGTCGTGAATTTTCCGGTGCCCCGGTGCATCCACCAGCCCGACATGTTTGCACCAATGTCTCCACAGCGGCAGCGAGGCCGCAGTGAGCACTGCGCCCCCGGCGAGCGCCAACAGGTAGAGTCCGACCGGAAACATGACTGCCCGGTTGGTTACGGAAAAGCAGCTTGGCCGTCGAGTCTCTATGATGTTTTTTCAGTAGTTCTGCTCGACAGCGCTGGCACGCGTGTGCAGCATCTGAGCCACGCATGCATAGCATCAAGCGCAGCCTTTCGTTGTGCGTCATTGGATTGAAGGCGACGGGGATAGCCCTGCCAGCCCAGGTCGCAGACGACGCAAAATTGATCGCCAATGGCAAGGCGCTCTTTCAGTCAAAAATCTGTTCCACCTGTCATCAGGTGGACGAGAGCGTGCCGGCCCCGGCTGGTGTCGCCATGAAGGCGCCGAAGTTCATCGGCGGTTTCTGGGGTGAAAAACGCACCGTGACACTGGGCTACGGAGGGAAGGAGGCCGTGGTGATTTTTGACGAGGCGTATTTTACCGAGTCGATCCTCAAACCGATGGACAAGGTGGCCAAGGAGGCCGCCGCGCCGATGCCGCCGCCGCCCGCTGTCAACGCAGGGGAGATGAAGGCGCTGATCGCCTACGTTCACTCGCTCAGTGACGGGGGCAGCGCGGAGGATCCTGCCGGCCTCATTGCCAAGGGTGAAATCAATAATTTTACCTTTGCCGCCTACAAGGGCAGTTGGGACCGGCTTCCGGACTTTTCCAAGCTCAAGCCGTTCAAGACAGGTAAGGCCAAGAGTGGCACAGCCGATCCCGGCCTCGCCGGCGTGGGTGAAAACTTTGGCGTGGTGTTCGAGGGTGACATCAAGATTGCAAAAAAAGGAGACTACTCGTTTAACCTCGGATCCGACGATGGCACACGCCTCTACATCAACGGCAGACTGGTGGTGGACAACGACGGGGTGCACGGCATGCGAGCCAAGAAAGGCAGCATCGCCCTGAAGCCGGGAGCCGCCAGGTTAAAGCTGGAGTATTTTGAAAAGGGTGGCGAGGAGCGGCTCGCACTCGACATGTCCGGCCCGGGCATCAAGCGTCTGCAGTTAGCCAAGCAGACCATCCAGCCGCCGCGCAGGGGGCCGGCTTTCCCAACTGGCAACCCGATCGCAGTCACCGATGAGGCGCGCATCTACCGCAATTTCATTGAGGGTGCCAGCCCGCGCGGCATCGGCGTCGGCTACCCGGAGAAGGTGAACCTCTGCTTTGACGCCAACACGATGCAGATTGCGATGCTTTGGCACGGTGCGTTCATGGACGGCGCCAGACATTGGAACGGTCGAGGGCAGGGATTCCAGCGACCGTCCGGCCACTACCTGATCCAGCTCAATCGCGATCAACCTTTTGCGGCGCTTGATAGTGCTGATACCGCTTGGCCAAGGGCTGAGGGCCGGGATACGCGTGCCAAGGGCCTTCAGTTCCGAGGCTACGAGCTCGTAGAGAATCGTCGCCCCGTATTCACGTACGAGATCGGGGATCAACTCGAAGTGGTTGACTACATCGTCCCACGGCGGGGTGCATTGCCATCGATAATTCGCATGCTTGGTATCAATGGCACAGGTGAAGTATGGTACCTCGCCGCTGCCGCCAAGACGATCACCGAGCTGAATGGCGGTTATAACATCGGCGACACAATGCTGCGCGTCAGCTTCCCCGGTCTACAGGGCAAGCCGATCCTCCGCGACAATGGCGACCGCCAAGAGCTGCTCATCAAGATCGATGTCGATGGCCAAGCGACCCTCCAGCAGCAGTACGAATGGAAACTGTAGCCCAACATCTCCGGAGATTTTTAAAATGATCAAGCAACTTACACGCCTTTCGCTGTTGACCGGCATCGCGCTTGCCCAAGCGGCCGCCGGTCTTGCCACCGAGCCGGTCGAGTCCGACTACTACACAATAGACGCCTTCCCGATCCCCGACGGCATCGTGATGGAAACCAGCGGCATCGAGAT
>DASCOW010000538.1:0-2422 GCA_036012205.1 Verrucomicrobiota bacterium | reverse complement strand
CTCTGGGCCGGTCGGTAGCCTGCCACTTTGTGGGTAGTAAATCTTCCAGCGACAGGCATCAAGCCCTGAAAGATCTCTTGGCCAAGCGCATCGTGATTCTCGATGGCGCGATGGGCACAATGATCCAGCAGCACGCGCTTGAGGAGACCGATTTCCGAGGCGAGCGTTTTGCCGACTGGGATCGCGACCTGAAGGGGCACAACGATCTGCTGGGCATCACCCAGCCGGAGGTGATCGGTTCCATCCATAAGGCCTACCTTGAGGCCGGGGCGGATATCATTGAGACGAACACTTTCAACTCGACCAGCATTGCCCTGGCCGATTACGGGATGGAGTCGTTGGCTTATGATTTGAATGTGGCCAACGCCAAGCTCGCCCGCGCCGCCGCTGATGAAGTGATGACGGCGGATCCCGGGCGGCAACGTTTTGTCGCCGGCGCACTTGGTCCGACGAACCGTACCGCCTCCATTTCGCCGGATGTCAACGATCCCGCTTTCCGCGCCGTGACGTACGACCAGTTGGTTGAAGCATACATCGAGCAGGCCAAGGGCCTAGTCGAGGGCGGGGCTGATGTGTTGCTGGTCGAGACGGTGTTCGACTCACTCAATTCGCGGGCGGCGTTGTTTGCGCTCGAGTCGCTGTTCGAGTCGCTCGGACGTCGGTTGCCGGTGATGCTGTCCTTCACCATCACTGATCAAAGCGGCCGTACCCTCTCCGGCCAGACGGTTGAGGCGTACTGGAACACGGTATCGAACATCGAACTGCTCAGCGTCGGCATCAACTGTGCGCTTGGGCCGCAGGAGATGCGTTCGCACATTGACGAACTTTCCCGCATCGCGCCAATTTACGTCAGCGCGCATCCGAACGCCGGTATGCCGAATCCGCTGCTGCCGACCGGTTTTCCCGAGACGCCCGAGTCGTTCGCGCCGCAGTTGTGCGAGTGGGCGGCCAACGGTTGGCTGAATATCGTCGGCGGTTGCTGCGGCACGATGCCGGAGCACATCCGCCGCATCGCCGAGGCGGTCGCAGACTGCGAGCCACGCCGCTTGGCCAAGCCGGAGCCGTGGCTGCGACTCAGTGGCATGGAGGCGTTGACGGTTCGGCCGGAGTCCAATTTCATCAACATCGGCGAGCGAGCGAACGTCACCGGTTCGCCGCGCTTTGCCAAGCTGATTAAGAACGACCAGTACGAGGAGGCGCTGGCCGTTGCGCGGCAACAGGTCGAGAACGGTGCGCAGATCATCGATGTGAACATGGACGAGAGCATGCTTGACTCCGAGGCAGCGATGACGCGGTTCCTGAACCTGATCGCTTCCGAGCCGGACATCTCGCGTGTGCCGATCATGGTGGACAGCTCGAAATGGTCGGTCATCGAGGCCGGGCTCAAGTGCCTGCAGGGCAAGGGGATCGTCAACTCGATCAGCCTCAAGGAGGGCGAGGAGGCGTTCCTCAAGCAGGCACGGTTGATCCGCCGCTACGGTGCGTCCGTGGTGGTGATGGCGTTCGACGAGCAGGGTCAGGCCGCCACCATCGACCGGCGTGTCGAGATCTGCACGCGTTCGTACGAGTTGCTGACGCGGGAGGCCGGTTTCCCGCCGCAGGACATTATCTTTGATCCGAACATCCTCACGGTCGCCACCGGCATGGAGGAGCATAACAACTATGCTGTGAGCTTCATCGAGGCCACGCGCATCATCAAGTCGACGCTGCCTTTGGCCAAGGTCAGTGGCGGGGTTAGCAACATTTCGTTTTCGTTTCGCGGCAACAACGCCGTGCGTGAGGCCATGCACGCAGCATTCCTGTACCACGCCATTCGCGCTGGGCTGGACATGGGCATCGTCAACGCCGGCATGCTCGAGGTGTACGAGGAAATCCCAGCTGACCTGCTTGAGTGCGTTGAGGATGTTTTGTTGAACCGCCGGCCCGATGCCACCGAGCGGTTGATCGAGTTCGCCGAGACCGTCAAGCAGCAGGATCGATCAGAGAAGGTTGCCGACGCTTGGCGCGAGAGGACAGTTGAGGAGCGGTTGAGCCACGCGCTTGTCAAGGGCATTGTAGAACACATTGAGGCCGACACCGAGGAGGCGAGGCAAAAACTGGGTCGCCCAATTTGCGTCATTGAGGGGCCGTTGATGGACGGAATGAACATCGTCGGCGACCTGTTCAGTGAGGGGAAAATGTTCCTGCCGCAGGTTGTCAAGAGCGCGCGCGTCATGAAAAAGGCGGTCGCTTACTTGCAGCCGTTCATGAAGGAGGAGAAGGCTGACAGCAGAACAGGCTCGCGCGGTAAAATCCTCATGGCCACCGTTAAGGGCGACGTGCATGACATTGGCAAAAACATCGTCAGCGTCGTGCTGCGTTGCAACAATTACGAGGTCATTGATCTCGGCGTGATGGTGCCGTGCGACAAGATTTTGAAGAC
>DASCOW010000537.1:0-2499 GCA_036012205.1 Verrucomicrobiota bacterium | reverse complement strand
TCGAACCACACATCGACGCGCAGACGATGGAAATCCATCATGGCAAACATCACAACACTTACGTGGCCAAGCTTAACGAGGCCATCGCTGGAAACGCCGAGCTGGAGGCCAAGTCAGTCGAGGAACTGGTGAGCAACCTTGACGCCGTGCCTGAGAACATACGAGGCGCGGTACGCAACCACGGCGGCGGCCACGCCAACCACTCGCTATTCTGGGCAGTGCTCGGCCCGGACGCCGGCGGCGAACCCAGCGGCGTGTTGGCCGAGGCGATCAATGCGGAGTTTGGCAGTTACGCTGATTTTCAAGCCAAGTTTGAGGCGGCCGGTGCGACGCGCTTTGGCAGTGGTTGGGCTTGGTTGTGCGTGAAAAACGATGGCGGCTTGTGTGTCTGTAGTACGCCAAACCAAGATACGCCGCTGATGGAGGATAGCTGTACGCCGATCCTCGGTTGTGATGTGTGGGAGCACGCCTATTATCTCAAGTATCAAAACCGCCGTCCGGACTACCTGAAGGCGTTTTGGAACGTGGTCAACTGGGACGCGGTGGCTGCAAACTACGATGCGGCCAAGGGCTGAATTTTAAGCGAGTAACCAAACAGAGAAGGCGCACTTTTCGTGCGCCTTTTTTGTTGAAGGGAAGACGGGATCAAGGCCGGAGCAGGCCGACGATGGTGCGGAACTTCATCGGGTTGTCACCGGGATTTTGTTTGCCGACATGATGCGAACCTCGATCCCACAGACTGGGATCAAACGCCGCCTTGGTGTTGCTGAACGACACGTGCGTGTCGCCCCAGAGCGCGTTGATGCCGGTTGGATTGTCATTGCTGGAATGTGGGCGGGTGGCCTCGGTGTAAATTAGGTCGGTGACAATGGTGCTCTGGGAGGAAAATTGTCCAGCCTTGGTGGCTACCAGTCGCCACCGGGCCTCCATGTCGTTTTTTGCGTTGGGGCGAGCAGGGCGGTCAGATTGCGGATAATACATGTAATTGATCCGAACTCGCCCACGGTAGCACATCGGCCAAGACACCTTCGGGCTTTGGTAGTTTTTCAGTTCCTGTTTGATCGGCAACGTGTCGCCATGCCGCAGACCGGGATCGTAAAAAGAGGGGGCCGAGGTGATCAGTCCCACCGTGTAGAGAAAACCAAGGTTCAAGGGGTATTTCGTGTTCGCTCGCTGACCATCTGCGCCGCCAAACATCAGGTAACTCATCCAAGGCTCAGAGGCGATATCCCGCTCCGGGTTGAACATCGTCGGAGGGATTTGATCATCGTAATCACCCGAATAGGTCACGAGCGCCAATCCGATCTGCCGCAGGTTGTTGGAGCAACTCGTGCGTTGAGCCTTGTTCTTTGCCTGACTTAACGCCGGGAGCAGCAATCCGGCCAGAATGGCGATGATCGCAATCACCACCAATAATTCAATTAGCGTGAATGCCTCCTTGGAATTAGGTTTGGTTTTCATCGGAAGGCGATGATTCAACGGTGTCACTGCTGTGTGTGCAAGTTCAATATCCGTAAGTTAGCGAACGGTTGGCCAAGCGACGGGTGCTGTATTTGATGCTTTGGTTTTGGTTGCGATCGGGTGAATCTGCCCGCGATTTGCCTGTCCGTTATAAGGGTAGGGAAATGAAGTTGAACTGTTTTCTTGCGACAACGAAGGACGCCCAAGCGCTTGGCCAAGTACGTTTGTACTAGTTCAGAAGATTAGACCGAAAAACAAGGAACTACGAAGAATGACGCATCGATTGATTTTGAGACTGATATATATTTGGGTGATGCTGACTCTGCCTCGGGCTGTGCCTGCGGAAGAACGGTCGACGGGGCTGACGCTTGAAAACGGTTGGTACGGTCACCGTGGGAAGGTTGTTTGGGGACTTGCTCAACACAATGGTTGGTGGCGAGCCGGGCAACGACCCAACATTGCACGAAACGCTCCGGGCCTGATTGGACCGAATCGGACGGAAGATCTCGACAGATTGACCAGCGCCATGCTGCGGTTCGGCTATCCTGGATTCGAGCACAACTTTGGCCTCTGGTACGACCGGCGGCGTGATGCACATGATCAAGCGCAGCGCAAGGACGACAAAGTTGTCCCGCCGTTTCTCGAACAGCCTTGGGCTCGCAGCGATAAGGGAAAAGCATGGGACGGTCTGTCGACGTACAATCTCACAAAATTCAACAATTGGTACTTTCATCGGCTGAAGCAGTTCGCCGGTCTATGCGATCGCAAGGGGGCGATCCTGTTTCACAATCACTACATGCAGCACGCACTCTTGGAGACGAGCGCCCATTACGTTGACTTTCCCTGGCGGCCGGCGAACTGCATCCAAAACACTGAACTCCCTGACCGTAATCCAGCGGCGAGTGAGTTTTACGATGTCTCGCACCCACTTCGCCGCAATCTACACCGAGCGTATATTCGCAAATGTTTGGAGGTGCTCGGTGAGAATACCAACGTTGTTTTTCTTTGTAGCGAGGAGTACACGGGTCCGTTGAGTTT
>DASCOW010000536.1:0-4886 GCA_036012205.1 Verrucomicrobiota bacterium | reverse complement strand
TTAAGTGCACCGTGCTCTTCGGGTTGGATAATGATGGCTACATCAAGCCGGGCTCCTCCAATATTCCCGGCATGGAGGCTCTGGGTAAGGCCGACATGATGTTCCTGTTCCTGCGCTTTGTCGCTCCCGATGATGCCTCGATGAAACACTTTACCGATTACCTGGATCGCGGCGGACCAGTCCTTGGCTTGCGAACCACCACACACGGCTTCAACGGTTTCAAGGGCAAGAACAGCAAGTACAACTACAATTCACGTGATAAAAGCTACGACTACGGTTTTGGCCGGCAGGTGCTCGGCGAAACATGGCGTCCGCGTGAAGGTGCCGGGCACTACGGCAGAAACCACAAATATAGCACACGGATGTTCACTGTGTCGGAGCAGAAGGATCATCCCGTCATGCGCGGAGTCAAGGACATGCATGCCATGGCGGGAGCCTACAGCGCGGTGCCGATTGAGGGATCGGTGATCCTTGGGAAAAATCAGGTGCTTGATTCCATGAAGCCCGATGGCAAGCCGCTGGCAGACAAGCCGCCCAGTCCATCCATCTGGGTGCGCACCTACAAGTCTGCTTCTGGCAAGGAAGGGCGCGTCTTCTGCTCCACGCAGGGTGCCTCCGAGGACATTGTCAGTGAAGGCGTGCGCCGCTGCATTATCAATGGCGTCTTTTGGTGCATGGGCTTGGAGAAAAGTATCAAGGCAGACATGAATGTTGCTTTTGTGGGGCCGTACAAACCGACAACGTTCAGGTTTGGAGGAGGCACCAAGCAAGTGAAGCCATCCGATCTCGCTGGCTGGGATAGTCCGATCATGCCGGGTGGTGTAAAGCACGCTCTCGATAAAAAAGAGAAGCGCAAAAAGTAGGGCGGCGTTTAGGAAGATTCTCAGAATGGACTTGGCACCAGAAAAGCGTGTTGTTCCAACAGGCTTAGTGGGCCATTCCAGGAGATGAACTGCGTGCCGAAGAGGATCACGACATAGCCGAAGACAATTGGCAGTGCTGCCAGCCTGAAGAGCCAGCGCAGAGCAAAGTGGCGGGGAACCTCGCGGCGATCGGCCCGGCCCATGGCCCAGCCGACCATCAGCCGCGCAGGCAGTCCGAAGACCACGAATAAGAGTGCTGGCAGCCAGGTTATTTCGGCGGGGGTTAGTTCTACCTTTAGGAGGAAAAGTGGCACTGCCAGCAACAGCGTCAACAAGAGCCCCAGCCAGAACATGAAGGGAGCTTTGCCCGCCAGACGGCGCACCTCCGAAATCTCGATGAGGGCATGAAAACGATTCTCTTTCGCAAACCAGACCTGTAGAAATGGCAGGTACAGGAGCACTCCCATTAGTAGCAGGCTGCCCAGGAGTGAGATTAGGATTCCGGCGTTGGAGGTGATGTTGGAAGCCAGTATCATCAGTCCAACTGGGAGCAAAAGCCACAGCACCGTGCCGGCAAAGCCACGGGCACCGAGCCAGAACAGATCAGGCAGATGTAGTTGGGCGACAGTGTCCCAGACTGCGTCGCAGGCATGGATATATTTGTCCGGCGTGCGGAGCCACCTGAAAAAGCGGATTGGCGCAGGCCAGAAGAAATGGCGCAGTTGTCCACCACGCAACAGAGCCGAGGTAATGTGGCAGCACGTCAACGCAGTGATGATCCACGAACCAACACTCCAGCCACCGGCTCGCTGTGAATCTACGATTACGGCCGAGTCACGCAGCATTGCAACGAAGCGCGCCGGCCAGAACACCAGCCATGTTCCCAGGATAATCCCGCCTAGGTGCCCGGCCCGGCGCACACCGATAAAGCCGTCGCAAAGACGGCCGGTGCGCGCGATGGTGCCGCTAACGTTCAACAGATACCCGAGGCTTAGCAGGTTGATCACTGGAATTACCGAGACAATCGCCAGGCCGCCAATCAGGCTCAACATACCGAAGCCCCAGCCAACACCGGAATAAACGCAGCACCATATTTGTTCGGGGAACGACTGTGACGTTGGCAATGTCGGCGATTGAGGTGACATCGGATCGATCGATTCTTCGGTCGGCTGTAACCAATCATCTCGCTGCTCTGTATCCATCACTGTATATTCGCCTCTTGAGGGGGTACGCGTCGTTTGAGCCGTTGGTTACGACTACCATGAAATTAACCCAAGAGATAGCTTCGCTGCTTGGGCAGCGCAACCTACTCTTCGCGGTGGTCTGCATCATGGGTGTGGGCGCGGTGGTTTCCAACCTGCTTCAATTCGACACGGTAATCCCACCCAGGAAGCACTCGACGGAGCGATATCAAAAACCAGATTTTCGTGATGTCGTTGAACAGGTTGATGCCGAGTTTGCTGCCCTTTGGAAAAAGGAAGGGCTGGTCCCAGCGCCGCCCGCCGCCGACCTGTCTCGAATTCGGCGTTTATCACTTGGGTTGACCGGGACAATCCCATCGCTTCAGGAAATCCGGGCCTTTGAAAAGGCGCGGGTTTTCCATGCTGGAAATCAACTGCCGCCTGACGACCATGTCCAGTGGTGGCTTGGTCATTTGTTTGAGGATCGGAGGACCAGTGATTACCTCGCTGAGCGTTTTGCGCGTGCCTATGTCGGGGTGGAGAATGGACCGTTCCTGTTCTATCGCCGCCGTCGCTTTGTGAACTGGCTCAGCGATCAGTTCCACGGGAATCGGCCTTACGACAAGGTTGTGCGCTCATTAATCACGGCCGAGGGACTTTGGACTAGCAATCCGGAGGTCAACTTCTTTACTGCGGCCATCAACCCAAACGATGATGAAAAGAACAAGCCCGACGAGGTGAAGTTGGCCGTGCGCATGACACGGGCTTTTCTTGGCGTGCGTCTTGACTGTGTCCAGTGTCACAATGACCGCATCAACGACCGCTGGCGGAAAAAGGACTTCCACCAACTTGCGTCTTTTTTTTCTGGTGCCGACATGAAGCTTTCTGGCATCCGCGAGACTGGCCAGCCTTACGAGTATAAGTACCGCGGCAATTTCCCAGTCGAGGTGCCGAAAAGAGTCCCCTTTCTTCCCGAACTCCTGCCCGAAAGTGGTGAACCACGCGATCGCCTGGCGGCTTGGGTCACGCATCCAAACAACCGGGCCTTCGCGCGCGCCGCAGTCAATCGAATATGGGCGCTGATGTTCGGTCGATCGCTGATTGAGCCGATCGATGAGATTCCACTGAAGAACTCCCCGGAAAACGCCTACCCGCCCGGTCTTGAGACGCTAGTCGACGACTTCATTGCCCACGACTTCGACCTCCAACGACTTATTCGCGTGATCGCTGCCACGCACGTCTTCGGTCTCGACAGCAAGGTTCCGGAAAGTTACGAGCACTTGACCGAGAAGCACGATAAGCACTGGGCGGCGTTCGCGTTGTCGCGGTTGCGGCCCGAGCAGGTGGCTGGCAGCATTATTCAAGCCGCCTCACTCACGGCTATTGATGCCGATTCGCATATCCTGTTTCGAATGGTCCGGGCGATCCAGCAGGGTGAGTTCATCAAGCGCTACGGTGATGTCGGTGAGGACGAGTTTTATGCTCAGGGAGGAACAATCTCACAGCGTTTGTTGATGATGAATGGAGAACTGGTCCATAAACGGATTAAGGATGACTTGGTGACCAACGCGGCAGCGCGCATCCTGGCCACGGCGCGTGATGACGAGACGGTGGTGGAGGCTACGTACCTTGCGGTGTTGAGCCGTCGACCAAGTCAGGAGGAGATCCGATATTTTGTCGAATTGTTTGTGCTGGAGGGAGTCCGGAGCCGCAAGGAGAAGCAGGAGGATCTTTACTGGGCGCTCCTCAACTCAACTGGATTTTCATGGAACCACTAACATGAACCCCTCATTCAACAGCTTCGGAAATTCCACTTGCATCTTTCGCCGCACATTGCTGCGGGCGGCTGGACTGGGCGGGTTGGCTTGGTTGAGTCCCTTGGCCCATATGCTCGTGCGCGCCCAGGAAAAGGTACCGGGCAACGCGCCGGCCAAGTCAGTGATCATGCTGTGGATGGCCGGTGGCCCGAGCCAGATTGAAACCTTCGACCCGCACCTGGGCAAAAAGATTGCCGGTGGCACCGGCGCAATCAAGACCTCGGTCAAGGGGGTGCAAATCGCCGAAGGCCTGCCGCAGGTGGCCGAGGTGATGGACGAATTGACCATCGTGCGCTCAATGTTCAGCAAGGAGGGTGACCATGAGCGGGGAACCTACAACGTCAAGACTGGGTACCGGCCGGATCCGACGCTGGTTCATCCGTCGATCGGGGCGGTGATCTGTAGAGAACTGCCTGTAGCCGGGGTGGATATCCCGCGGCACATCTCGATTTTGCCGGGGCAATGGCCGGCGCGCGGCGGGCATTTGGGTGCCAGCCTGGATGCATTCAAGGTGTACAACACGCTCGGTCTCACAGGAGACATTACTTCCCAAGTAGAACCTGAGCGTCAGAAAAAACGTCTGGGGGGACTGAGAAAGATCGAGGACTCGTTCGCACGCGGTCGGCGCGCGGATCTGGATAAAAAGACGACGCTGCACAACGCTACGATTCAAAGGGCGCTGGATATGATGAATTCCAAGCGGCTGGGCGCCTTTGATGTGAGTAAGGCCCCGGCACAGACACGTGATGCGTTTGGCGATACGGATTTTGGGCGCGGTTGTCTGGCGGCGGTCCAGTTGGTTGGGGCCGGCGTCCGTTGCGTGGAGGTGACTTTGGATGGGTGGGATACCCACCTCAATAACCATGAAGGCCATACCACGCAAAATGCCATTCTCGACCCCGCCCTTGCCTCACTCATCCGCGAACTGCGCATTCGCAAACTGCTCGATCAGACCATCGTAATTTGCGCCGGCGAATTCGGACGCACGCCAAAGATTAACGGCCTGAATGGCCGTGACCACTGGC
>DASCOW010000535.1:0-4681 GCA_036012205.1 Verrucomicrobiota bacterium | reverse complement strand
TGTTTCCGGTATTTGCCACATAACAGATGTAGAATTTACATAATTTTCAAACTTATTGTAAGGATCATAAACAAATGCCATTCCACCACCCACTCCACCAAGCACACCACCGCCGCCTGGGCCGGAGACGTACAAGATTGTTTCCCTGTCAGAATGGCAGGGACAACCGGAGATCATGATACTGGATTCCAACCGAAACAAGACCACGAGTTACAAGCTGGGTGACGAGTTGGCCGGAGGAAAAATCGTGATGATCGACTACCGAAAAATGCCGTTCCCAAAAAAACCGGCACTCCTGTCGCAAAGCCGCGTCATCCTCAGCATCGGGGAGGCATACTGGGCCATCGAGCGCGGCAACACCCTGGCAGACAAACACAAGCTCGCCCCCCAGCAACTGCCCAAGCACTTGGCCAAGCGCTAGCCCAGCCTAATGCGCACAATGGCTGCGTTCCATTTAAACCTGACTGGGTCAACTCCCCTCCCGCACATCGCTGGGATTGCTCGAAGCACCGACTCACAGTAGAACACCCGTGGTGAGCCAAGCCGTCCAACTCCTGCGCGATCTGATCGCGCTGCCCAGCGTCAATGCCGCTTTCCTGCCGCCGGGCGACCCGCGCGCCGGCGAGAACCGCGTTGCCGACTATCTGGGCATGCGCGCCACCAAGGCCAGGCTCGACGTCGAGCGACAATTGGTCACGCCAGGGAGCGACAACCTGATCGTCCGCCTCTTGCCGCTTGGCCAAGCAAGGCACCGCATCATCCTTGCGCCGCACCTCGACACTGTCGGCGGTGACGACCCGAAAATATTCCGTCCCACAATAAAAGGAAACAAGCTGCACGGTCGGGGTGCGTGCGACACCAAGGGCAGCGTCGCCGCGATGTTCCGCGCGCTCGAAAACGTGGCCAGGCGCAAACAGCGTCCAAGCAACACCGAGATCGTTTTCGTTGGATTGATGGATGAGGAGTGCAACCAAACCGGATCCCGCGCCTTTGCCAGGCTGAGAATGAAAGCAGACCTCGCTCTCGTCGGCGAACCCACCCGCTGTAAGGTTGTCACCGCACACAAGGGCGACCTCTGGCTGCGGCTCATCGCCAGCGGCAAGGCCGCCCACGGCGCACGCCCCAAGCTGGGGCGCAACGCGATCCACTCGCTCGCCCAATGCATCGACGTCATCGAAACCGACTATGCCGCATTGCTCCGCAAACGCCGCCATCCGGTGCTTGGCTCCGCCACAATCAACACCGGCACCATCCGCGGCGGCACGCAGCCGAACATCGTTCCCGACCACTGCGAAGCCAACCTCGACCGCCGCACTCTGCCCGGCGAAACGTTCGCCAAAATTCGCCTCGAACTCCTCGGCGTCCTGGCCAAACACAGTCTCAAGGCCATACTCATCGATGTAAAAGGCTACATCTGCCCCGCTCTTGAGACCGATCCTGGACTGCCGTGGGTGCGCGACTTCATGCGGGCGGCCCGGCAGAAAAAACCGCTCGGTGCAGACTACTACTGCGATGCCGCCAACCTCGCCGGCGCGGGCATTCCCACCGTTGTCTGGGGGCCAGGCGACATCGCGCAGGCGCACACCGCCAATGAGTGGATCACGATCGAGCAACTCAATCGCGGAACCGAAATGCTGACGCGATTCCTTTTGTCGCTGCCGTGATTTCGCGGCACACTTCTGCGCGATGAGATTGGCCCTGCTCACGCACGAACCGTTTTACCCGCCCTCCGGCGGCGGTTCGGCCGAGGCCAATTACATTGTCGACGAACTCACCCGCCGCGGCCATGAGGTGCACCTTTTCTGCCCGGACTTCGCGGATTGCGACGCCGTGGCCGCGCGGTTCGGCATCACCATCCACCCGTTCACCGGTTGGGAAATGAGCCGCCACACCCGGCTGCGATCGCTGAAGTACCTCGCCTACCCCGGCGCGTTGCGCCGACTCGTCCGCCACACCGCTCGCGATATTTCGTTCGACGCCCTCCTGTCGCAGCACGCCATATCCGCCGTCGCCGCCGGCAAGCTCAAGGCCGATCTGGATGTGCCTATAGTGATGAACTTTCTAGATTTCCTCACCGGCTTCATGGAGTCGTGGCCGCGCTGGGCGATGCCGCGCTTTGTTCTGCGCCGCCTGATGGCCTATGAGCTTTCGCTGCCCCGGCGCCACGACGCCGATGCTGTGCTCACCGTATCCGACGAGCTCGCCTGCCGCTTAGCTGTAACAGGATACGACCGTAACCGGCTTCACCCCATCTACTATGGCTACGACGCGAAACGGTTCCAACTGCTCACCGCTGACCATTCACCGATCACAATTGCCATGCACGGCTCGTTCGATACCCATCACCTCGGGCCAATTGCCGTCCGCGCCATCACCGATATCGCGTTGGCCAGGCAGGATGCACATTTTCTTTTTATCGGCCGCGAAACCGACGCCGTCAAAAACCTGACCAAATGCGTCCTCTCTGCTGCGCCGTCGGCCAAAATCGAGTGCACAGGCTTCGTGCCTTACGACGAAGTCGCTGGACGCCTTGGCCAGGCGGGTGTAGGCATCATCCCTTATGAATCGTCAAGCGGTACGCACTGCGCCTTCGTTGCCAAGCTCGTTGAGTACGCCGCACTTGGCCTGCCTGTGGTGAGCACACCATTGGCCGGCGTAAAATCGTATTTTACCAACCAACCGTCGGTGCGTTTTTCTGCGTTCGACGGCGCTCAGTTTGCAAACGATGTCATTGATCTACTCGAAAATCCGCCACCGCAAGCCGAGTCGGAGTGCTTGGCCAAGCGAGTCGCCACCGAGCTGGATTGGCCGGTAATCTGCGCCCAAGCTGTTGATCAACTGGAAGCCGTTGTCTCATGAGCGAAGCCGACTCCAAACGCGCGTTTTACCGACAGGGAAGCTGGATGGTGATCGCAACCTTCGTCAGCGGCCTACTGATGTTTGCGGTGCATATTTTCGGTGGCTGGATGCGCCCAGAGGAGTACGGCCTGTTCGTCACGTTGTTACAGATTCTCAATCTCATGATGATTCCCGCGCTTGGCCTTCAAACGGTCTTCGCGCAACAAACCGCTGCCGCCATCGAGCCACAGCAGCGATACGACTTGGCTATGTCCACCCAAAAAATGCTCCTCATTTGCCTATGCGTTTGGGGAGCAATTTTGTTGCTTATCCTCCTAAAGCAAGAGGCTATTCTTGAGTTACTTAAGATCGAAAAACCAACGGCACTTTACGTGACTTTGCTGTTGGGCCTGCCGCAGCTTTGGCTGCCAGTGCTGCTCGGCATCCTGCAGGGCAAACAAAACTTCGCGTGGCTTGGTGGTGCGGCAATTGTCAACGGTTTGGGACGATTCGTCGCCGTCGGCATCATCGTCACGCTGCTCAGCGGCCAAGCTGCGGGAGCAACTACCGGTGTGCTGATAGGCCTCACCACTGCTTGCCTGCTCGCTGGTTGGCACGGTCGGCAAACTTGGCTTGGACAATCAGGGGCGAGTCGGGGCAACTTCAATGCCAAGGCTTGGATGGCCCGAGTAGTGCCTCTCACACTGGGCATGGGCGCAGGACTATTCATGTTGAGCGCAGACATGATCGCGGCGAGGGCCATCCTGCCTGAGGTGGACTCCGGCCCTTACGGCGCGGCCGGTATGATCGGGCGCGGGCTGGTTGCATTTACCGCTCCACTGGCTGCAGTGATGTTTCCCAAGCTCGTGCGTGAAGCTACCGAGGCAAAGTCAGGCGTGCTTGGTCAGACGTTTCTCAGTACAACCATCCTCGGCGTGTTGGCCGGAATCGGATGCTCACTCGCCGCCTGGTTGCTGCCAGATATCGTCGACCATTTCTCCGTCTTGGCCTCAAAGAAAAAAACACTCACTGACATCGCCTCACTGATCCCGTACTTCATCTGGAGTATGTTGCCGCTGGCGTTGGGGAATGTTTTCGTGGCGGCACTCTTGGCCCAAGAACGATACCGCGCCGTGCCGTGGTTGGTGGCGATCGCCATCGTCTATGGGCTGACATTGGTTTGGCTCACCAAAACTGCATCTGCGCCAACTACATTAGAAAGCTGGAAGGGATTCTGGCACACTACTGATGCGATACCACCCTCGCCGCGGACCATCATCCTCACGCTGGGCGGATTCAACCTCGCGTTTCTCGGCACGGCAGCAGCCTTGGCCAGGCGCTACGCCTCATCGCCGGAAAGCCGGTAAGATTTCAACGCCTCCAGCATCGCCTGCACGGATGAGTAGCGAGCGCGCTTTTCCCTCTCGAGTGCCTTGCGACAAATCATTTCGAGCCGGGACGGTATGTCACGGGAGGGCGCGGATTCGCTTGGCTTGGGCAGCGGTTGGTAGAGCAGGTTGTCGGCAACTTCCTGCGCCGTCTCGCCGGAGAGCAATTGGCCAAGCGTGAGCATCTCGAACAAAATATTACCGAGACTGAACACATCCGCCCTCCCATCAATCTGCGCAACGCCCTGAGCCAACTCCGGCGCCATGTAAAGCGGTGTGCCATAGCGCCGGCCGGCTGGTGTCAGCACCGGGTCGGCATCGGCAGGGAGCGCCTCGATCCCGACATCCGGCTCGCCCCAGACCTTGGCCAGGCCCCAGTCGAGAACGATGACTTCACCGAAGGCACCCATGAGTATGTTTGCCGGCTTGAGGTCGCGATGAATCACGCCGCGGTC
>DASCOW010000534.1:0-2919 GCA_036012205.1 Verrucomicrobiota bacterium | reverse complement strand
GCCCTTGAACGTTTGCACTTCCGCCTCTTGGCCAAGCTTGACCAGTGCCAGCACGCATTGAAACTGTGCGCCTCGCTTGCCGTCGGCCGCGTCTGCCAACTCGTGCAGCAGCTTGGCGTTGTTCGCTTTGTCGGAGGCGTTGCTGTCGCCGCCTGCATAACGCGCAGAGTGAATGCCAGGTGCGCCTCCGAGCGCATCGACTTCCAAGCCGGAGTCGTCTGCCAGTACGAAATTCGGCAGTGCTTGAGCAATCGCTTGGCCGCCAAGCCAGACAGCGATCTCGACGGCTTTTTTAATGGCGTTGGCTGAGAAGGTGCCGCCGTCTTCCACCACTTTCGGTGCGGAGGGAAAGCTGGCCAGGGTTTGAACGGAAAAACCGCCGCCAAGAATAGCGGCGATTTCTTCCGCCTTGTGTGCGTTGCCGCTGGCGATGAGCAGGGTGGGCATACCGGTCAGGTCGAGGGTTCGAGTTTCTCGAAGCTTTCTTCAATGAAGGTGGTGTTTTGGATGCGAGCCAGCCGCGCGTAGAGGCCTTGTTGTCCGAGAAGCTCGTCGTGCGTGCCGCGCTCGATGATGCGTCCCTGTTTCAGCACGAGAATCTGGTCGGCGTTGCGGATGGTGCTGAGCCTGTGCGCGATGACAAATGACGTGCGGCCGGCCATCAACCGCTCGAGCGCCTGCTGGATGAGCCGCTCGGTGGCGGTATCCACGCTGGCGGTGGCCTCGTCAAGAATCAGGATCGGCGAGTTCTTGAGCAGCGCACGGGCGATGCTGATGCGCTGTTTCTCGCCGACGCTGAGTCGCACGCCGCGTTCGCCAACTTTCGTGTCAAAGCCATCGGCCAGCTCGCTGATAAATTCAAAACAGTTTGCGGCCCTCGCGGCCTCGTTGATTTTTTCGCCACTTGCGTTGAGATTACCGTAGGCGATGTTTTCGCCAACGGTGCCGTTGAAGAGAAACGGTTCCTGGCTGACGACGGAGATGTTATTGCGCAGCGACTCGAGCGAAGTGTCAGCGATGTCCTGCCCGTCGATGGTGATCGCGCCGGCAGTGGCCTCGTAAAATGCCGGCAGAAGGTTGACGAGTGTTGACTTGCCGGCGCCGGTCGGGCCGACCAGTGCAATCATCTGACCAGGTCGGGACAGGAGCGAGATGTCGTGCAACGCCGGCTTGTCCTCCGTGTACGCGAAGTGAACATCGCGGTACTCAACCTCGCCGCGCACCGGCTCGGGGAGCGGTGTTGGATTGCCGGCATTTTTGCGTTCCTCCGTGGCGTCGAGGATGTCGAACACCCGTTCGCCGCCGGCTCGGGCGGCTTGGAGCATCTGGTTGAGTCCGTGCAGCTTGCCGATCGGCTCGTAAAACAGCGCGAGATAAAACAAGAACGCGACCAGCTCTCCGACGCTCATTTGGTCGTCCATCACCTGGCCGCCGCCGATCCACAGGACGAGGCCGGTGCCGGTCGCCGTGATGAAACTCATCGTCGGGTTGTAGAGCGCCCAGGCGCGCATAATAGTGAGCGTGCTCTGTCGCATTGCCTCTGCGCGCTGGGCAAACCGGCTGTCTTCGTGTTGTTCACGTCCGAATGCCTTGATTTCACGGACGCCCTGCAGGTTGTCCATCAACAACGAGTTCATGGCGCTCGAGGCCTGCCGTTGCTTGCGGTAGCGCTTGTGAGCGGTGAGCGTATAGCACATTGCTCCTAGGGCGAGCAGAGGGATCGGGATCATCGCCACACCGGCAAGGACAGGGTTTGTGGCAAACAAAATCGCCAGCACGCCGAGGATGCTGACAATGGCGACGGTGCCCTGCTCGGTACCGTCGATGAGCAGCCGCTCGACGGCGTTGACGTCCTCGATCACCCGGGTCATGAGGTCGCCCGAGGCGCGCTTGTCGTAGTAGTTCACCGGCAGTCGCTGCAGTCGGCCGTACACGTCGCGCCGCATATCGAACACCACATGTTGCTCGAAGTGGTTATTCACCTGGATGCGGACGCTATTGAAAAAGTCACGCAGGAAAAATGCCCCCAGCAGCAACAGGATCACTGGCGTCAACTTGTCCATTTGCCCGTTACCGATGACGACGTCGATGATGTATTGCGTGAGCCTCGGGAATGCGAAGGCGCAGAGTAGAGACAGTACGGCGCAGCCGACCGTGGCCAGAGCGAGCCATTTGTAGGGCCAAAGGTAAACGCTTACGCGTCGTGCAATCTCGGCGGTGCTACGCTTTTTTGCCGTGAACGTTGGATCGTTCTCCGTGAGGTGTCTGTAACCGTGGGACATGAGTCAAGCGCCGGGCCAATTGCAGGCGGCACGGGTTCATGCGGCCTGCGCGGAGAAGTTTCAAGTTTGCTTTTCGTGGATGCTACCCCGATCGATCGGTCGTATGTCGTGATCAGTGCAGGGTGGGGTGGTAATGTTTGCGGTAGTCCTTCGGGGCGAAGCCGGTTTCGCGCTTGAAAAAACGGGTTAGCTCCTCCGGGCTCTCGAAGCGCATCTTCCGTGCGATTTGACTGATTCTGGTGCCGGTGTTTTTGAGCAGCGCCTGGAGGTGGAGGAGACGAACGCGTTTGATTTCCTCTTTGGGCGTGTGCCCCATCTGCCTGAAGAAATTTTTATTGAACCCGGAATGGGACAGACGGCTTCGGGCGACGATCTCGGAAACCCGGATGGGGTACACTGCGGCCTGACTCCGGATGTGGTGCACGGCATCGGCCACGATAGGGTCGTCCACGGCCAAGGTGTTGGTGGACTCACGAGCGACCAGTTCGTGGATGGGGATCGGCATCACATAGTCGTCGTCGACACCGGCGCCGTGCATCATCCCGGAGAGTAGACTGGCTGCCTGGTAGCCGACGCGCTCGCCGGGGTACGCCACGCTGGAGAGAGGTGGAGTGCAGATTTGGCAGAACACCTCGTC
>DASCOW010000533.1:0-1571 GCA_036012205.1 Verrucomicrobiota bacterium | reverse complement strand
AACGAGGTTTCCGCCGGCAAACCGATCCTGACCATCGAGGCCTGAAATGGAGATACTCCAAAAACTGTTTGAGAGTTCCGGCTTTGGAGGTGGGACCAGTCTCGTCTGGCAAAACATCGTGATGTTCCTTGTGGGCGGCGTGCTCATCTCTCTCGCCGTTAAAAAGAACTTCGAACCGCTGCTTCTGATCCCGATCGGTTTCGGCGCCATTCTCGCCAACCTTCCCGGTGCGGAAATGAGTGCTTACTCCGAGGCGGCGGACGGCGGCAAGTGGCCGCTGCTTGGCTTCATTTACAAAATGGCCATCTCCAAGGCAGAACTGCTCCCCCCGATCATCTTCATGGGCGTGGGAGCGCTGACTGATTTTCGACCGTTGCTTAGCCGGCCTATCACTTTCCTTCTCGGGGCTGCTGCCCAGCTTGGCATTTTTCTCGCAGCGCTTGGTGCTTTTTACATTTTTGGTTTCACGATGCAGGAGGCTGCCTCCATTGGCATCATCGGCGGCGCGGATGGCCCGACCACCATTTACCTTACAGCCAAGCTTGCTCCTCACTTGCTCGGTGCGGTGGCCGTGGCTGCGTACAGCTACATGGCGCTGGTGCCGGTGATCCAGCCACCAATTATCAAATTCCTCACCACACAAAAGGAACGCGAAATCGACATGCCGCAGGCTCGGCCAGTTTCGAAAACTGCCATTATTATCTTCCCCATTGCAACCTGCGTGCTCACTGTGCTTTTTATTCCGGCCAGCGGTCCGCTCATCGGCATGCTCATGTTTGGCAACCTAATCCGCGAGTCTGGCGTCACCCAGCGCCTCAGCAGCACCGCTAGCGGCCCGCTCATTAACATCGTCACAATCTTCCTAGGTTTGATCGTGGGCGCGACGATGGAAGGCGAGAAGTTCCTGAAAGCCGACACACTGAAAATCCTCTCCCTGGGTATGGTCGCGTTTTGTTTCAGCACAGCCGGCGGTGTAGTATTCGCCAAACTATTGAATTTCTTTTTCCTGCGCGGTGACAATAAGATTAATCCCTGCATTGGCGCGGCTGGAGTATCCGCAGTTCCAATGGCCTCACGGGTCGTGCAAAATTTTGTCTCAAAACACACTGACGGACGCATCAACCCGCTCATGGCCGCCATGGGCCCGAACGTCGCAGGCGTAATCGGCTCAGCTGTTTCAGCTGGCGTGTTTCTCTCTCTCATCAAGGTCCTGCAATGAGCAGCGGCGAAATCCACGCTTGGAACATTCTCGACCGGAAACCGGTGTTTGCCAAGTGGGACGATGGCCGCTTCACCGAAATCGCTCACGCCGACGAGCCTCCTACCGAGGCCAAGTGGATCGGCCCGCCGTTGCTCGACATACAGGTCAACGGTTACGCCGGAATCGACTTTCAACAAGATTCTATCTCCGAAGCCGACCTGATCCACGCCATCGGCCAGCTTGGCCAAGCGTGCTGTAGTCGGATCCTTTTCACCCTCGTCACCGATGACTGGGAGGCAATGACACGCCGCCTGGCTAAGGCCAAACAATTGCGCGACGCCAACCCGGCGATTGGCCGCGCGATCGCTGG
>DASCOW010000532.1:0-8047 GCA_036012205.1 Verrucomicrobiota bacterium | reverse complement strand
TCTAGTTTCCTCCGCGTTCTTGTAAAACTCAGTGTTTTCCTTGTTGCACCATTCCGACTTTATGTATCGGGGACTCAAAATCGACACCATGAGCTTGGTGTTCTTAAACTGTTCGACAATTTGCTCGTCGAAAATGTCGCTGCCAGAAAGTTTCTGATCCCGCCAGATCTTGGGCTTTTCCCCCATCAGCTGAGCCAAGCGATTCTCCAGAATTCGCTGAAACTCGGTGATCCACCCCCTCTGATCCTCCGAAATCGGAAGATCATCGATATGTGCGTAACTGATAAACAGGTCATTCATAATCCGGCTCGGTCATCGGCAAAATTGATGGACGGGGTCTTGTAAGCAAGAGCCACTGCGGGGTCAACTCTTAAAGCCGGAAAGTATCAGTAACCTTTCATAACAGCGGGACGGTGATCCGGCTGCCGGGTGTGCTCCACGAAATTTCCTTTTTGTCGATGACGAGGGTGCGGGGCATCAGTTCGACCTCGTGGCCGAGCAGCTTCATCGTCACCACACCGGGCAGGAACATCAAATCCTGATAGAGGCACTCGCCAAACGGCACCTCGAAGGCGCGCTGCTTGAGTTCGCGGCTGCTCTCGGGTGTTGTGTCCATTGGCTGCGCGTTCAGGCCGGGCTCGTCGAAAACCACCTCGCCGCTTGAGAGCCCTTTCGTGCTCGCGCCCTCAAACACCACGCGTAAGCCGCCGATGCCCAGCGCCGGTTGGTGGATGGTCAGGGTCGGGCCGCCGACTGCTACCGGGTCGAATCTCACACGCCACGGGCCCTTGCGGTCGCGGAGGTGCTCCATGCCATAAAACCCGGCAAGGTAAAGCAGCAGCGTGACGGCGAAGAGCCCGCCAAGCAACCGCCACGGAATGCCCGATTGTTCCCGTTCCATCCGCGGACAATCGTTCCGCTTGGCCAATCTCTTGTCAAGTTGCTGTCGGTGGCGTTGGCTTGTTGTGAGAGCCGGTTTTCTGCATCCTCCCCCGGCCAAGGCGGCACGTCCGTCTGCCCAAACGCATGAATTCCACCGTTGCCACATTCTATCAGTTTGTCGATCTCCCCGACTTCGAGACGAAGCGGGCGCCTTTGAAGGCGGAGTGCGAACGCCACTCGGCAGTAGGCACGGTCATCCTCAGGCACGAAGGCATCAACGACACTATTGCCGGGCCAAGCGCCGGGATGCAACCGGTGCTCGAAGACATTCGTAGCAATGAGCGACTGGTCAAGGCGCCCGCACGGCTCTGCTTCGGCTGCCGTTGGCCACTCACGGACGAGGAGATGGAGTCGCCGCAACACGAGCGCGGCGTGAACTGCCCTCACTGCGCCGATGAACTGACGCCAGAGCGCCGAACTCGGCTGCGGGAACGGCACCAGCAGATGTCGCTGGCGCACCGCCAAGGTGCACAACACATCGGCCAACAGCCCAAGCGCGAAGCGCAACCAGCCAGCGATGACTGAAGCCGGCCCGGAGGTGTTCAAGTTGACGTGGTTGACGCTACCGGTGATCGCCGCTGCCATCGGCTGGGGCACGAACCACCTCGCCGTGCGGATGCTGTTTCACCCGCGCGAGGAACGACGCATCCTCGGTTTGCGCGTGCAGGGCGTGTTCCCCAAGCGACAACAGGCGCTGGCGGAGAAACTTGGCCAACTGGTCGCACGCGAGTTGTTCTCGATGGAAGACGTGCGCCAACATCTGCAGGGTGAGGAGTTTGTCGAGCACGTCACCGCAGCAATCGAAGGCAGGGTGGACGAGTTCCTGCAAAACAACCTACTGCAAATGATCCCGATGGCGTCGATGTTTCTCGGCTCGGACATGGTGGACAAACTCAAGCACTCGCTGGTCGAAAGCCTGGCCAAGGCGATGCCGGAACTGGGTGAGATGTTCATCGGCCACCTCGAGAAAAACATGGACGTCGAGGCGGTGGTTCGAGAGAAGGTGGCAGCGTTTTCCAGCGACAAACTGGAGGAAATGCTGCTCGGCATCATGAAACGCGAATTCCGGTTCATCGAAGGAGTTGGCGCTGTGCTAGGATTTGTGATTGGCTTGGCGCAGTTGGGTATTCTATGGCTGATGTAGACAGACAACCGTGGTACGGCGTGGCGGCCATCCTGTCGCTGGGTCTGGTCGTGTCGGCACTCATTGGCGGGCAGGCGCTGGAGAAAATGCGCTCCGCGACCGACGGCGTCACGGTCAAGGGCGTCGCTGAGACGGAGATCACCGCCGACCTCGCCACATGGCGCGGGCAGATCACGGTACGGGCAAAAGACCCGGTTGATGGCTACGACAAGATCCAGTTAAATTTCACCACTGCGATAAACTTCCTGCTCCAGCAGGGCGTACCCAGTGACGCCATCGAGGAGGGCACCATCAACGCGAGCACCCACTACAAGCGTGATGCCAAGGGACACGCCACCTCGGAGATCGAGAGCCACACGCTTTCCCAGACGTTTACTGTCACGACGACCGACGTCGCATTGGCCAAGCGCCTGGCCAAGGAGTCCACTCAACTTATCCGGAATGGCATCGCGTTCAGTTCCCACTCACCGAGTTTCTATTACACCAAGCTCGAGGATCTGAAACTGGATTTGCTCGAGCGGGCCGCCAACAACGCCCAACTCCGGGCCGAGCGCCTGGCCAAAAGTAGCGGCAACCGGGTGGCCAACATCATCTCCGCCTCGCAGGGCATCTTCCAAATCACCCAGCCCAACTCCACCGAGACCGCAAGCTGGGGCATGTACGACACGTCGACCATAGAGAAAAAGGTGCGCGCCGTCGTCACCATGCGCTACCGCACCGAGTAGTTCCCCACCACCACGCCGAATACAAAAAAGCCCCGCGCTCAGCGGGGCTCCGGAAATCTGTGAGTTTATCGCTTGACTTAAGCTGCGTTGACGCGGCTGGCCAGACGAGATTTTTTTCGGTTCGCCTTCCCGGAGTGGATGACCCCGAGCTTGGCGGCCTTGTCGAACGCAGACGCGGCGGCATTCAATGCGCTCTCTCTGCCCTCCTTATTGCCATCCTTGATAGCGTCGTCGAGACGGCGCTCGGCTGTCTTGAGGGTGCTCTTTACGGATCGGTTGCGGGCCTGTTTGGTCGCATCACTACGCATCCGGCGCTTGGCTGACTTGATATTTGGCATCGGTTAAAAATTCGCTGAACCAGCGAAAAGGCCGGACAACCTACTAAAGCCCCTCAACTTGTCAATAGGTTAAATGGCTATTTTTACGAAAACTCACCCCGCCGGACTGGCCAGTTGTTCCTGCAGTTGTTCGGCGATTTGGGTGAAAATTCCGGCGGCGGCGGAGTCAGGCTCACCCACGACGACCGGCACGCCGTCGTCGCCGCCTTTGCGGACCTCGGTGAATAGCGGCATCTCGCCGAAGAACGATACGCCTTGCCGCGCCGCCTCGTCCTGCCCGCCGCCGTGGCCGAATATTTCGACCCGCTCCCCGCCGGGCGCGGTGAAGTAACTCATGTTCTCAACGATGCCGAGGATCGGCACGTTGACTTTGCGAAACATCTCGATGCCCTTGCGCACGACGCCGAGCGATGCCTCCTGCGGCGTGGTCACGATCACACCGCCGTCGAGCGGCACGGTTTGGCAGAGGGAGAGTTGTGCGTCGCCAGTGCCGGGCGGCAGATCGACAAGCAGGTAGTCGAGTGTGCCCCAGTCCACCTGCATGACGAATTGCTGGACGGTTTTCATGATCATCGGGCCGCGCCAGATGACCGGCTGGTCGTCCTGCAGCAGAAAACCCATGCTCATGAGCTTGACGCCGTGGCTCTCAGGCGGCACCAGTTTTTCTTCCCCTGCCGTGACGGCAGGCCGCTGGTTGATCCCCATCATCAGCGGGATGCTTGGCCCATAGATGTCGCAGTCGAGTAGACCGACGCTGGCGCCGCGCTTGGCCAAGGCGCATGCCAAGTTCGCCGAAACAGTGGACTTGCCCACCCCGCCCTTGCCACTGGCTACGGCGACGACTCGGGCGATCCCAGGCGCTTTCTGCGGAGCTTGGGGAGGGGCTTGGCCACCGGGCTGCGCTTGGCCTCCTCCCGGAGGTTGCTGGATCTGCACGTGGGCGACGCGGACACCATTGATCGCTTTGAGAACAGCCTCGCAGTCGGACTTCATTTGCTGTGCCGCCTCGGCGTTGCTGGAGGTCAGGTGGATGGAGACGCTGACCGCGCCGTTGGCCACAGCGACATCCTTGACAATTCCGAAGGAAACAATGTCCCGCGAGTAGCCTGGGTATTTGACCGCCTTGAGCGCATCTAAAATATCGTTTTCACCTAGCATAAACAGGGGCGGCACTGTCCCCCAAACCCCAACGGTTGGCAAGCCGGACGGCGGCAGCTAGCGTTCGATGTAACTTTTGGGTAACCAACAGAGTCTGGAGGTGTTACTGTTCACGTGGAATCGATCCGCTGAGTCTGATGCAAGCAACCGAAATCTTCCAAGAAACCGATGTTCGCACCGACGAGGAACTGGTCGGACTCGTAGTCAGCGGCGAGGTGAACTGCTTCGAGGAATTGATCACCCGCTATCAGCCGCGCGTGTTCGGCATGGCACGGAAATATTTCCGCAACGAGTCGGATGTCGAGGACGTCGTGCAGACGATTTTCACCAAAACGTTTCAAAAACTCGTCAGCTACAAGGGCACGGCGCCGTTTGAGCACTGGTTTATGCGGCTCTCGGTCAACACCTGCTACGACGCCCTGCGGCGGCGGCGCAACCGACCCGAGCACACGATCACCGACATGCTCTTCGACGACGAGCAATGGCAGGATCGCCTCGGCAACATCCCCGATGACGACAATCCCGAGGGGCTGGAACAGGCTCGCGAAATGGTGCACACGGTGCTCGACCAACTCTCCGACCGGGCACGGATCGTCCTGACGCTGCAGGAGCTTGAGGGACGCACGATCCGGGAAATCGCCGAGATCACCGGCTGGTCCGAGTCGCTCGTGAAGGTGCAGGCATTTCGCGCCCGAAAGGAAATGCGGGCCGCCGTGGAACGATTTCTCATGAAGGAAAAAAGATTGTAACCCCGTGAAACCGAATGACGTCAACGAATACCGGCAGATGAAGGCCCACGAAACAGAGCAGCAGTTCCTGAAACTGGCGAAAACCGTCCCGACAGACGAACGGGTTCCGGGCGGCTTCGCAACCCGGGTGATGGAACAGGTGCGGGAACAGCATGAGCTTGAGACCGGCTCCGCCGACGAGCGGTTCCTGCGTTTTGCACGCAATCTTCCGACCAACGAACGCGTCCCGTACTCCTTCGAGAAACGCATCATGGCGCGTCTGCGCGAACTGCTCATACCCGACCCACTGACCCATTGGTCGCGTATGCTTTGGCGTGCAGTCGCCCCCTGCCTTGGCGTGATGATTCTTGCAGTGCTCTTCTCTGCGGGAAAACCAACAGGCACCACCCTCACCCTAACCACAGATGAACCGGATACGACCGACTTCGAGTCGGTGATGCTGGCTTCATTTGACGACTTGGAGTACGCATGGTGAACGCTTGGAAACCCATTCTGGCCGCCGTGGTCATCTTTGCCGCCGGTGTCGTGACCGGAGGGTTCGTCGTGGATAGCGACGAGACCAGGCCGCCGCGGTCTTTCCCCCGCGAACACGGCCCGCGCAACACCGAGCATCGCCCCGGCTCCAGGATGGAAGGCCAGTTGGATTGGCTGATGAAACGCATCCAGCACGACCTCAAGCTCACCGACACACAGGCGGCCAGGGTTGAGTCAGCGTTTAAGTCCAGCCGCGAGGAAATGAAAACGTACTGGGAGGAGATGCGACCCCGCATGCGCGCCTCCACCGAGAAATTAAAAAAGACACTTCGCGGCGACCTCACCGAGGAGCAGATCGCGAAGTTTGAAAAATACCTTCGACCCCAGACGAGGCGGGAACGCTTCAAAAGTGGCCCCGGCGGACGCCCCGGTTCTCGCAACGGTAAAAACGGTGACAAGCGCCCGCGCCGATCCGATGCTCCCGGGGATCGCGGCAAACCACCCGAGCCACGACCCGAGCCGCCCCCACCGTAACCCGAGCCTCACCCGAGCATTCCGAGCAGACGTTCGCAGCACGCTTCCCCCGACTCCCCCGCCAGGCACTCGAACGGTTGGCAGTTCATCTGATTGCGAAACCACGTCCGCTGCCGCTTGGCAAACTGCCGCGTGCGCGCCTTCACCAGTTCCACTGTCTCGGCCAGCCCCGGCCCACCGTCGAGATGCTCCAGCACCTGCCGGTAGCCGATCGCCTGGCGGGCGGTGCGGTTGTCGCGCAGGCCGCACTTGGCCAAGGCCTGCGTCTCGGCGACCAAACCACGCTCGAACATCGAGTCCACCCGCAAGTGTATGCGCTTGGCCAAGTCACCCGGCTCGCGTGTAATGCAGAATAAATTACTCGGAACTTTACCTGGCGCCTCCCAGCCGGTGCGCTGGCTCGAGTACGGTTGGCCGGTCAGCCGGATCACCTCCACGGCACGGACGATCCGGCGCTGGTTTTGCCGATCGATCGACTCAAACGCCGCCGGATCCTTCGCCGCCAACTCGTCGAGCAACGCCTCAAGCGGCGCGGTCTCCAGCTCAGCCCGGAGCGACTCATCGCCGGGCGGGCTCCCGCCCAAGCCATCGAACAGTGCCCGAAAATACAAGCCGGTGCCACCGCAGAAAATCGGCATCACTCCCCGGGACTGAACCGTCGCCTCAGCCCGCTTAGCCAAGCGGACGAACTGCGCGACATCGAACGGCTCGTCGAGCCCAGCCACGTCAATCAAATGATGTGGCACCTCAGACTGCTCATCCGCGCTTGGCTTGGCCGTGCCGATGTCGAGCTTGCGGTACACCTGCATCGAGTCCACTGAAATAATCTCGCCACCAACGCGCCTGGCCAAGCACAGTGCCACCGCCGATTTGCCGCTCGCCGTTGCGCCGGTGAGATAAATCGCCGGAGCGCTCACGCCTCCGATTCTTCCTCCGCAGCAACCAGACTGTGCGCCTCCGGCGGTACTTTCCCCTTCTTGGCCCACGTCTCTCCCGGTTTAGGTTTTTGGAACGACTGCAAAAACATCAGCCCCACCCCAGTGCAGATGCCGCTGTCGGCCACATTGAAAGCGGGAAACCGGAACGGAATGTAAAACTGCAGAAAATCCACAACGTGGTGATGCACCACACGATCCACGAGATTGCCCACCACGCCGCCGAGGATTAGCCCAAGCGCGAACTGGCCAAGCGCAGTCTCCGCCCCGAAATGACGCCGCGACACCCACAGAAAAATAAGCGCCGCCAGCGAGAAGAGCGCCAGCCAGAAATTCTGTCCGCTGAACAAACTCCACGCCGCACCCGTGTTGCCGAAATGGACGAGCTCAAAAAAACCTTCCAGCACCGCCACCGGCTCCCCATTGAACGGCAGTTTCAGGAACACTAACCACTTGGTCAGCTGATCCAGCACTAGAGTCAGTAGGGCGACGGTGAGAATCTTAACGTTGTTAATGGCAGGCGACGGCATGGTCTCGCTCCCCATTTTCTGGCCCAGCACCATGCAGTTGGCAAGCCAAGCCCTTCAAGACAGCAAAAGACGCTGCGCGGTTTACGAAGGTTTTTCGTGACAAATGGCAAAAAGCCAATAGATTGTCTCGCCTTCTGACGGAGCGACCCCTTCGTCTAGTGGTTAGGACACCGGCCTTTCACGCCGGCAGCACGGGTTCGAGTCCCGTAGGGGTCGCCACTTTAACTTCCTTATTACCAAAGCCTTAAGGGCGACAATATTTTGTTGTCTTGTTTTTCCGGACACATTCCGGACAATAGTGCGCTGTTATGGCAGCTAAGCGTTCTAGGTTCCCTTACACCGTCAAACGAGGCTCGGCCCAGGTTAAGATTTACCATTATAAACGAACGTCAACACGTGTTCGCGGCCGGAAGAGCGTTTCTTACGATGAATTCACTGTTGCCTACTATTTGGGGAGCAAGCGAAAGAGGGAAACATTCTCCACTTTTAACAAGGCGTTGACCTCTGCCGAAATTAAG
>DASCOW010000531.1:0-8476 GCA_036012205.1 Verrucomicrobiota bacterium | reverse complement strand
AAGTCAGCACCGGGGATTTGGGCCTGTACCTCGCGATGTTGTTCGGAGCCGTGGTCAGCGCCACTGATCCCGTGGCAGTGGTGGCGCTGCTCAAGGAACTGGGCGCGAGTAAAAAACTGGGCACGCTCATCGAGGGCGAGTCACTGCTCAACGACGGCACCGCCATCGTGGCGTTTGTGGTGCTCATCGGGGCGGTGACCGGGGCAAGCGTGTTCACAGTGGGAAGTGCGGTATCGGGATTTTTTGTCATCGGACTGGGCGGCGCTGCGTTGGGCATTGTGATTGGCCTTGTCGTTGTGGCCTGGGTCAAGCGGGTGTTCAACGATCCGATGGTGGAGACCTCGGTGATGTTGATGACCGCGTACCTGGTTTTTTACGCATGCGAACATTTCTTTCTCATCTCCGGCGTGCTGGGTCTGGTAACACTGGGCCTGGTTTGGGCCGGGATCGGCCGCACGCGAATCAGCCCGGAGGTGCAGCATTTCATGCACGAATTCTGGGAATTTGCCGCCTTTGTGGCCAACGTGGTTATCTTCATCGTGGTCGGCGTGGTCATCGCGCTCAAGGTTCACCCACAGCCCATCGATTATCTTGTCCTGGCGCTGGTTTACCTGGTGATCCACCTCGTGCGCATGGTGAACATCGTTGCCCTGTACCCGATCATGCGTAAAACAGGATACGGGCTCCCAAGGAAGGACGCGGTGGTGGTTTGGTGGGGGGCGTTGCGCGGGGCCATCGGGCTGGCACTGGCACTGGTGGTTTACGGGCAGAATACTGAGTTGCAGTTCACTGTCGAGAAAGGCGGACACGGATACGCGGCCGATTCAAAGGTCTTTTTTGAGGATGCCGACGGCAACCGGGAACAACTGAAAGATGTCACCATCACCTTGGCGGCAGCCCACGCCGAAAAACATGAGGGCGAGCATGGTGAAAACCACGACGATGACCATGGCGAAAGCCATGAGGACGGCCTAGCCGAGAGCCAAGCGGGGGGTGCCATCGCCGGTCTGGCTATTGGCAGCGATTATGTGAAACCGTTCGACGAGGACTCGGCCAAGCTTGCAGCCAAGCGCGAGAGCTTGGCCAACCCCAAGGCTAAGATCGTGATTGAGGGCGGTGGCTCCGGGGCCGTGATCAAGGCCAAGCTGCTTGGCATCTCCAAGCGGATTCGTGACCAGTTCCTCTTCCTGATTTCCGGCATCGTGCTGCTGACGCTGTTGGTCAACGCGACGACGATCAAATTTCTCGTCAACGGACTTGGCCTGACACGCATCCCCGCAGTCAAAGCCAAGATGATGACCGCCACCTCGGTGAGCATCGTGAAGAATTGCGAAAACGAAATGGACGTGCTCAAGTCCGACTCGTTCCTCGGCGGCGCGAACTGGAGCCGGGTGCGCGAGTTCCTGCCGGAGCCGATCGTCATCACGGACATCGAGGGCGACCCAGACGCGATCGACACGGTGGCCGAGACGCGCCGACGCATCCTTGAGAAGGAATCGAGCAGCTACTGGAAACAAAACCGCGAGGGCCTTCTTGGTGCGGGCGGGGTCAACCAACTCTACAACAACATCAAGGAACTGATCGACCAGGGCGGCAAGGTGCCGTTGAGCGACCGGGACTATCTTGACAATATCTGGCAAGTACCCAAGTGGATGGAATCCCTCAAGGAGTTGCCTATACTCAAGCAGGTTTTCATGGATCGGCTGGCCACGACCTATGAGTCGGCCAAGTCGTTTGTCATCGCCCAGGAGGAGGTAGCCAAGCTGGTGGACAGCCTGGTGGCCAACACCGAAGAGGACATCGGACAGGAAGCAGCTGACAAAAAGGCCAAGCAGCTGAAGGGAGAAATCATGCAGAACCGCCTACGCGGCCTGAATTTCCTGCGCGACATGCGCGAGAACTACCCAGAACTGATCGTCGGCATCGAGACCAAGGACGCTGCCCGATCGGTGCTCAATCACGAGCGAAACACAGTCAAGAAGCTGAAGGCCGCCGGAACGATAGAAATGGACGAGGCCGACCAGATGATCGTCGATGTCGAGGGTCGCATGAAGGATATCATGGACCGTCCGCTGGTCTTGCGACTGCCAGAACCGGAGGAGGTGCTGCGCGAGGTGACCTGGTTGAAGGGATTGTCTGAAGACAACATCACCAAGATCATCGAACTGTCCAACGAACGCACCTATCAGTCGGGCGACATGATCATGGAACAGGGCGACCGCGGCGACGGAATGATCCTCATCACCCGGGGCAGCGTAAAAATCTCCATCAAGGACATGGTCGTGGATATCCTCGGCCGGGGCAGCGTGATCGGCGAGATGGCCGTGCTGGCCGGTGTGCCGCGCACGGCCGACGTGATCGCCGACACCACGGTGACGGCTCTGTGGATGGGTTCCACGGAAATGAACGAGGCGATGAAGGAATCCCCCGCCTTGGCCAAGGGCTTGTGGGAGACAGCCGGCCGGCGTTTTACGGAGAACCTGCTCAAGAGTCAGGAACCGTACCTCAACCTTTCGCAGTGGGAATTCCGCCGCTGGCTCAGCGGGGGCGAAGTCGCCTCCCCAGCACCGGGTGAGTCGCTCGACCTCTACGGCAAAGTGGCCATTCTCCTCTCCGGCACCGCCAACATGCCGGACGCCGACGGACCAGTAAAAGCCATCACACGGCTCAACGCCCGCAAGGCCAGCTTCCCGGAGGGAGCCAGGATCTGGATTCGTTCGGAGAGCTAAATGAGCCAGACACAAACCGGTTCATTGGCCAATCGGGGTCGGACTGCCTTCAAGCTCGGGGCGCTTGTGCTGCTGGGCTGCACTCTTCTCTTTTACATCACCGGCTGCCTCTGCGGCATGAACGCCGGCTACGGCAAGAAATTGTGGAACCTCTCCGACGACAAGTGGGAGTTCACCGAGTGCCTCTACTTTTCCGCGATTACGCTGACCACCATCGGCTACACCGACCTGCTCGGCACCGAGCAGTGCGCTGTGTACCGCGACGACGCCGGACGGTTCCGCTGGGAGAGCAACACCGACGCCCACCAGCAGGAAGGCTACGACGCGACGAGCGAGAAACTGTTCACCGACTTCACCGCATGGACGCGCACGCTCACCACGCTCGTCGCGATCATCGGCATGTCATTTTTCCTCTATGTCATCGCGCAGGTGACCTCATTTTTTGTCGAGGGTCAGTATCAGGAAATCTCCACAGCCAAGCGCGCGCAAAAAAAAATCCGGCGGTTCACCGACCACATGATCCTGTGCGGCGGCGGCCGCAACGGGTGCACCGTCCTTGAGCAGGCGCAAAAAGAGGGAGTGGATTGCGTCGTCATCGACCGGGACAGCGAAGTGATCCGTGACCTGCGGCAAACATACCCCTCGGCCGCATGCATCAGGCAGGACGCCATGGACGTCGAGGCGCTCGAAACCGCCGGGATCGATCGCGCCCGCGGCGTGGTCACCGCGATGCCCGACGACCGGGCGAACCTCGTCGCCACAGTGACCGCACGCCAACTCTCCACCAGCGTTCGCATCGTCAGCCGCTGCGTCAACAACCAGTCACAGCGCCAGCTTCGATATGCCGGGGCAAACTCCGTCGTGAACACAGTCAAGCTCACCGGTATGCGAATCGCCAGCGAACTAATCCGACCGACTGTAGTCAATTTTCTGGCAATAATCCTCGGCCACAACGACACACAGGACATGGTGATTTCCGGAATCTGCCTCCAACAGAAAGACGACGGCCGCACCCTTGGCAGCCTGCCGCTGGACCAAGTCCAGGGAGTTGAAATCGTGGCATATCGGCGGGGTGAAATCTACACGTTCAACCCGGCCATCGACGCACTCCTCCTTGCCGAAGACGAACTGGTCATGCTCGGCAGCCGGGAGTTGATCAGCCAACTTGCCAAAGCCATCGCCGACGAGCCCGCCTGCCCCGCCCACGAGACAGCACTGGAACAAACACCGGAAGCGTTACTGCCGGCCGAGCCCGAGCCCGCCACCCAAGCGGAACCGGACGACACGGAACTGCAGGGACACTTCATCATTTGCGGTGCCGGCAAAGTCGGGCAAATCATCGCCGAAGAATTGGCTTCCACCCGGAGAAACTGCGTCTGCATAGACACCGATCCCGACGCACTCAACGAGTTCCGCAACGCACTGCCTAACGTGCGCGTGATCGAGGCTGAACCCTACTCCCCCGACGCGCTCGAGAAAGCCAACATCTGTAGCGCTCGCGCCCTGACCACGATACTCACTTCCGATCGCGACAACCTCGTTGTCATCGTCACCGCACTGCAGGCGAACCCCTCCATCCGGGCGCTAAGCACTGCAGCAGATGAAACATACCACTCGCGACTGCGACGAGCCGGAGCCGAGACTGTTTACCCTGCTAAAATAGGAGGCCGCAGAATGGCTTCCGAGTTGCTCCGCCCAACGGCGACCACCGTACTGGATCGTATGCTGGCCGCCTCCGGCACAGCGCGGTTCGAGGCAGTGATTGTCAACAGAAACGCCGAACTGGCCGGAATGAGCTTGGCCAAGGCCGATCTGTTCACCCGCACCGGCCTGCGCGTTCTTGCCGTCAGCGAACCGGACCGGGAACAGTACAACATCAAACCCGCACCCGAGACCACGCTCACCCCCGGCACGATCCTCATCGTAAGCGGCCCCGCCGCTGACATCAGCAAACTGGTCGCCCTCGCCGGCGACTGGGCCTGATCCAAGCGCTTGGATCAAGGGACCTCAAGACAAGCAAGCTGGTTTCGGTCGCGGACGTAGAGGCGAGCGTTGGCCAGGGCCGGTTGGCTACGTGCACCGGTGCCAAGTGCCTGCGTGCGGCTGATCTCCCGCCACCCGACCGGGGTCACTTGACCAAGCACCAGTTCGCCGCTCTCCATCAACGCCAGCAGTCGGTCGCCGCAGAGCAGCATCAGGCAATCACCAAAACCATCCACACTCCAACGCACCTTGCCAGTGGCCAACTCGACGCAGCGCAGCGCCGGAACCGGTGGCACGTCCGCCCGGCCGTGGGTGCCGTACAGGAAACCGTCCCTGTGCATCACGCTCGCGTATTGGCTCGAGAGGCTGATGTCATTCGACCAAACTGTCTTGTAGCCGCCCGCCGCCTGCAGCACGAGTGCACCGGTACTGTAGCTGGCTGTCACGAAAATCAACTCGCCGACAACCAGTGGCGCGGCTGCATTGACCGAGGCATGAATCCGCGCACGCCAACGGTTTTGAAAATCGAGTTTACCGACGACCGGATCGATCACCGCCAGACCGGTTCGGGTGAAGAACACCGCGCGGCGTTTCCCTTGCAACGTGGCCATCACCGGCGACGAGTAGCTGGCCTCGTCATCGAGCGTTTTCCAGAGCAGATTGCCGGTGCTTTTGTCGAGCGCCACAATTCCCGCCCCCGCCTCGCCGCCAATGTTGAGCAGCACCGCATCGCCCTCAACTAGCGGCGAACATGCCATTCCAAAAAAACCGTCGGACGCGCGATACTTCTTTTGCGTCTCCACCCTCCAAACCGTTTTGCCGGTCGCAAAGTCAGTGCAAACCACGATCCCCTGCCCACCCATCGTGTACACCCTGCCAGCGGCAATTGCCGGCGTCGCACGCGGCCCGGCACCACTCCCATAGCCGGGCACGAAGCCCGAGGCGTAGTGGTTCTTCCAAAGCGTCGCACCTGTCGTGGTGTCAAGGCACTCGATCGTGTCGTAACGATTGACCTCATGAAACAAGATGGCCCTGCCCTTGGCCACGACAACGCCGCTCATCCCTGCGCCAATATTTTTTTTGCGCCATAACACCTTCGGCCCATCGCTCGGCCAGGCGCGTTTCATCGCCTCGCCCGGATAAGTCCCATCCCGATCCGGCCCCAGATACTGAGGCCAGTCCGCCGCCTGCAAGCCAAGCGCTACAAAGCCCAACCCGAACAAGTGACTAATAAAACGTTTCAGCAACAACATGGCGAAGCGGCAACCTAGAGAATGGCGTAATCCAACGCGAGCCTAAGCCGATCAAGTGTAGGGGTTGTCGTTTTGGAGCGACTCGGCGACGGCGCTTGGCACGAGGCCGTCGACCGCTTGGCCAAGATTAAGTCGCTCGCGGATGGCGGACGACGACACCTCGAACGGCCAGCCACGCAGCGCTTGGCCGCGGAACGGCTCAGGGAACTCGGCCACCGCCTGACCGGGTCGCGGCACGACTGCAAACTCGGCGAGGTTCGCCAAGTCGACCGCCTCGCGCCATTGCGGCAGCGTCGGCACGTGATCGGCGCCAATGAGATAATGCAGTCTGGCTCCTGGGAAGCGCACGGAGTAGGCGCGGATTGTGTCGATGGAGTAGGAGACGCCGTCACGCTCGATTTCCTGCGGATCGATCTCGCAGTCGACACAGCCGGCAAAGGCCAGGTGGAGCAACCGCAGCCGCGCGACGGCGGGCGCTGGTTGCTGCTCCGGCTTGAACGGAGAACACGCCGCCGGGACGATGAACAATCGGTCGAGCGACAGTTCCTCCAGCGCCGCCCGAGCCACCAGCACATGGGCGCTGTGCACGGGATCAAATGAACCACCGAATAATCCGATACGCTTCATTGCTGCATCGGAAACACACGCGGCTCCCGTGTGGATTTCGGCGTCTCGCCGAAATTTGCCCGGGCGGGCCCCGTGCTCTCCCCTTTTGTGTTCATGTCGGCTGTCGGTCGAGGGCGTTTTCCTCGAGAACGTCCTTGGCCTCGGGGAACAGTTTAATGGCCTCAACGATCATCCAGATTTCCAGCGCGACGGTGGCCAGGCCGATGCCGCCGAGCAGGTAGTCCGGTTGCTCCGCCACGAGCCAACCGGGCGCAACGAATAGTTGATGGATCATCGCCCAAAGCGGCATGACAAGCATAAACACCATCGGGATGACAAGAAACCAAATCGCCCGACCGCGCCGCCACAGGTAAAACGTGACCACGAGAAACGACAGTCCGGCGAGCAACTGGTTCGTTGCCCCGAAAAGCGGCCAGAGGATCATGCCGCCCTTGCCGGAGAAACTGGACATCCACGCCATGAAACCGGCCAAGCCGCCTCGCTCCATTTGCGCGATGGCTTCTGGCTTGGCCTTCATGGTGGTCTTGTCATTCTTGTCTTGGGCCACTGTTTTCATTTCCTCGGTCAACTGCCCGTATAGAGCGGCTTGAAGTGGAATTGACGCAGGCTTGGACGGGAGGACGGCCATGATGGTAGCGACGACGACCGCAAAGATGGTTGCGCCATGCTTATTTTGTAAAAGGACGAACGGAGCGGTGGGCTTGGTTTCCGGTTCGCCTGTTTTTCCGCCGAGCGTGGCGGCCAACTCCTGCACGACGTAGCGTTGCAGACGGCAAGCGGTATCGAGTGTCGTGCCGGCGAACGACGCGACGAGTACCCCCATCAACGCAACCGACACAGCGGCGGACAAGCCAAGTGCCTGTAGGAAATTCGCCGAACCGTTGACGAACGCGCCAACCTTGGCCCCGAGCGACCCGGCCGCACTCCACGAGGCGTACTGCGCCTGCCAGGCGTCCTCGCCGGTGAGCAGTGTTCCGTCCTTCATCAGGCCAAGACCAAGGCCCGCGCCACAGGCGAGAATGACCAGCGTCGCGAGAAAGCCCTCGGTGAGCATGCTTCCGTAGCCGACGAAGCGGGCGTCGGTTTCGCACTTCAACTGCTTGCTGCTCGTGCCGCTGGAGACGAGGCAGTGAAAGCCGCTGACCGCCCCACAAGCAATCGTGATGAAAAGGAACGGAAAAATCATTGGAGCCCCCTCGGGGTGCCATTGGAACGCCGGGGCGACAAACTCCAGCGCTTGACTGCTCTCCGCTCCGCTTGGCTTGAATCCAACGAACGCGGCAGCAACCAGGCCCAGCACGATCAGCGCGAGCGCGGTGATGAGTTGCAGCGAATTGATGTAGTCACGCGGCTGCAGCAGCGTCCACACCGGCAGAACCGAGGCGATGTACGAGTACACCAGCAGCACAACGACCCACGTCCAGATCGGCCAGGAGGCGAGTGCGGAATTGAAGGAACCAAGCGCACCGCCGTTGCCGAAAACGACCGTGAAGTACATGACCCCCAGCGCAATAAGCGATGGCGCCAGCAGGCCCACCCCCTTGCGATGCAGCAGCACGCCGATGGCCACCGCTATGGGAATCTGCACCACACACGGAAAAATCGCAGCCGGGTATTGCTTGAACACAGCGGCAATCACCAAACCAAAAATCGCCAGCACAACCGTCAGCGCCATGAACAGAACGAGCAGGAACAGCAGTCGAACACGCTTGTTGAGAACACGCCCCGCGATGTCGCCGACGGTTTGGCCGTTGTTGCGCAGGCTGACAACGAGCGCGCCAAAGTCGTGCACTGCACCGATGAAAATCGAGCCCAGCACAACCCACAGCAGTGCCGGCACCCATCCCCACATGATGGCGATCGCCGGACCGACTATGGGGCCGG
>DASCOW010000530.1:0-7428 GCA_036012205.1 Verrucomicrobiota bacterium | reverse complement strand
CTCATTGCTCGCTCAATGTTGTGCAGCATAAGCTGCCTGCCAGGGGCGTACTTTTGGTAGTCCGGCAGGTAGGCGACATGAAAAAAACCGTAGCTGCTTCCCTGCCGGATGGCGATCTCGAACGCGATGGCCATTTGGTTGACACGCAGTGCGGTGATCTCCGCTTGGCCAAGCGCCATCAGCTTCGGCAGCAGTTCGTTAAAGAAATCGCCAGACCCGGCCTTGGTAAGGTGTCCCAACTGCTCCCGGCCCTTCCAACTCACTTTCTCGATGGAGCGCATCTCAACATCGAACCGAAGCAAGTCGTCCGGCGTGCGGTAGGTGACGTGTTCAACCGGGCCAAGTTGTTCGAGCAGACGCAGTCGCCGGCGACAGTCCCGGTGCGTTTTGCTGCGGACGACGTCCGTGAGGTAGCCATTGAATCCTGCTTGGGCAGCGAGATCAACGAAGTAGTTGGGCGCGCGGTGGTGGATGCCGGTCAGGTTGGGAAATCGTTGCAGTGCCGGCTCGAGGTGTTCGCAAACCAAGCGCTCGTTGAGTAGCGGAATCCAGATGAAGCGGTAATCGCCAAGCAGTTGGCCAAGCGCTTCAAAAACCGTCCGGAGCAGCGACTCGTCGGGTCGGATTACAAGGGGCTCGAGGCAGTCGGCGATGTCGGAAAGGCCCACCCAAAGGCCCCGCCCACCGATCGCCGGGTACTCGAAAAAAGGCCAGGTGGCGACAAGACAGTTGTCAGCGTCGCGCACGATGAGCGTCACGGGGAACATCCGGCCACCGCGGTGATTGAGCCAGGTGAATACCCATTCGGCGGAAAAAAAAGGGTTTGGCGACTCGGCCTGGTTGAACAGTCTGCGCCACTCGTCCTCCAACGCCTCGAGGGGATTGAAACCGTGCAGGACTTGTGCGGTGTACCGCATGGGGGGGGTGCTTGGCCAAGCACCGGGTTATTTCGACTTGCTGAGGATGCGCCCGATAAGGCGGTTCGCGTAGTTGCGCATTCGTGAATTGGCCTTTGGATCTGTGCGCGCCAGTTTGCCGATGGCCTCCCGATGCGGTGAGGTGTCCTCGCCGATGACGTCAAGCGCGTTGAGGGCAAGCATCGAGAGGGCGATGCCGTTTTCGGCCGGGTCTGCGTACTGCATCAACAGTTCGGCAGCTCGTTCGCCTTCACCCTTGTTGCCGTAACGGCCAAGTGCCTCGGCGGCGATGATGCGGACGCTGGGCGACTCGTCGCCGAGCGCAGCGACCAGCGCTTCGCGCCCCTTGCGGACGCCGTCTTTACCGCGAATGAGGTAGCCCATTGCGGCCCAGTAACGCACAGCGCTGTCGCCGCTTTTTGTGAGTTCTGCCAGTTTTTCGCTGTTTTTTTTGCCCTTGCGCGATGCGACGTTGGCGGCTTGGTACACGGCGTCAAAATCGTAGCGACTGTCGTTGTGGCCCATCTCGTACGGAGATTCATTCCCGGCGCGAGAATGAATCTCGGCTTCCGGAAGGAACCCGATGTCGCGCACATCCTTGGCCCAGTTGCGGTGGGCTTTGCGCAGGTGCTTGATGATCTCCAAGTGATCCTTTGACTTGGCGAGGTTGTGAACTTCATCAGGATCGGTCTTGAGGTCGTACAACTCCTCCGCCGCTTTGGTTTGCCAAAAAACCGACTGTGCGGCGTTGAGTTTTCCGGCATGATAGAGGTCGTGCCAAACACGCGTCGTGGGAGTTTGGAACATGTAATCGAGGTATTGCCCGTACGGTTTGTGCGGCATGTAGTTGCGGATGTAAACAAACCGACCGTCGAACACCGTGCGCACCATGTCGTAGCGCTCATCCATCCGGCCGCGAAAACCAAAGCTGAATTTTTGCGCCGGAGCCGTATGCTGCCCCATGAACGCATGGCCCTGCATATGGGCGGGCGCCTTTGCCCCGGCGATGCTGAGCAGGGTGGGGGCGAGGTCGATGAAGCCGACAAGTCGATCAGTGCTGCCGCCCATTGTGTACTCCGTCGGAGCGAGGTGCTTGAATTTCTCCGGCACGTGGATGATCAGTGGCACGTTCAGTCCGGAAAAGTAGGGCCATCGTTTGCTGCGCGGCATGCCGGAGCCGTGGTCGCCGTAGTAGAAAACAATCGTATCATCGGCCAATCCGGCTTCCTCGAGCTGCTTGAGGTTTTTGCCGACGAGCTTGTCCATCATTGTGATGCGGTCGTGGTACTGCGCCCAGTCCTTGCGCACCTCCGGTGTGTCGGGGTGGTAGGCCGGGATGCGAACCTTGGCCGGATCGTGGATGCGATCCGTCGGGTTGATCTTGTTCCGGATCTGACTCTCGTGGCTGATTGTGTGGTTGAAGATGGCAAAGAACGGCTTGCCGTCGGGTCGGTTTTTCCAGTGTGCCTTTCGGCCGCTCTCGTCCCAGATTTGGCCAACTTTCTCGAGATTGTAATCCTCCTTGGAATTGTTGGTGCAGTAGTAGCCGAGTTCGCGCAGGTAAACGGGGTACATTTTGATGTCGGTCGGCAGGCGGGTCATGCTGCGCATGTGCTCGGCGCCGGTGGCAGGCGGGTAAATGCCGGAGATGATTGTGGTCCGAGCCGGGGCGCATACGGGTGCGGTGGAACTGGCCCGGGTGTAGCGCAGGCTGCGCTTGGCCAAGTTGTCAAGGTGCGGTGTGAGTGCGTATGAGTCGCCGTAGCAGCCAAGGTGCGGCCCGTTGTCCTCGCTCGTGATCCAGAGGATGTTGGGCAGTACCCGCTCCGCCCGCGCCTGACCAAGCCCACAGGCGGCTAAGGCGGCGAACCAAAAGAAATCCCGACAGATTTTGAAGAGGATTGACATCGGCGGTATTAAACCACTAACGCCCATCGGAGGCAACCGCACAGTGCTCACGGCCAAGCGTTGTGCGGGTTGCAATGTTCTGAATAGCACGGTAGCTTCGGGCGTACCGTAACGACGATGCAGCATCACGGGCCAAGGTTGAGTGATCATTTTTTTACGCGGCGCGAGTTTCTCTCCCGTTGCGGTATAGGCATGGGGGGCTTGGCTCTTGGGTCGATGCTTCCCAATGCCGCCTGCGCGGCAGTGTCATCGACGCTTTCGGTCAAGCAGTCGCACTTCGCTCCCAAGGCCAAGCGGGTGATCCATATTTTTCTCAACGGTGGCCCCTCGCACGTCGATACGTTCGACCCGAAGCCGTCGCTGCAAAAATACGCCGGGAAGCTTCTTCCGATGAACAATTTGCGGACAGAGCGAAAAACCGGGGCGGCGTTTCCGAGTCCGTACAAATTCCGGCAGCACGGCCAAAGTGGCACGGAGGTCAGCGAGATTTTCCCTCACACGGCGGAATGCATCGACGACATTGCGGTGATCCGCTCGATGCACGCCGACGTGCCCAATCACGAACCATCGCTCATGCTGATGAATTGTGGCGAGGCACGGCTCATTCGCCCAAGCGTGGGCTCATGGGTGACGTACGGACTCGGCAGCGAAAACCAGAATCTGCCCGGTTTCATCGTCATGTGCCCAGGGGGCTACCCGATTCAGGAGTCGCAAAACTGGCAGTCCGGTTTCCTCCCCGGCATTTACCAGGGCACGCACATCGACACGCGGCACACGTCTGTCGAGAAGCTCATCCAGCACATCAAGAATCGCGGGCTATCGCTCAGCGAGCAGCGGCGGCAACTTGATTTTATCCAGTCGCTTAATCGCCGGCATGCGGACAAGCGGCAGAAGGACGCACAACTTGAGGCACGAATCCAGTCGTTCGAACTCGCGTACCGAATGCAGATGCAGGCAAGCGACGCGTTTGATATCAACCGCGAGCCGGAGCATATCCGCGATTTGTACGGTGAGGGGACACAGGCGCGGCAGTTGCTTATTGCGCGGCGTTTACTCGAGCGTGGTGTGCGGTTTGTACAGGTGTGGCACGGTTCCGGCCAACCGTGGGACAATCACGACGATATCGAGGTGAACCACCGGAATCTGGCCAAGCAGTGTGACCAGGGAATTGGCGCGTTGCTAAAAGATCTCAAGCAACGCGGAATGCTAGACGAGACGCTTGTGCTGTTTGGTGGTGAGTTTGGCCGGACGCCGACGGTCGAGATGCCGACGCCCGGTTCCAACGCGGGCAAGATCAACGGTCGCGACCACAATCACCATGGTTTTACCATGTGGATGGCAGGCGGCGGGGCGAAGGGCGGGAGCGTGTACGGTGCAACGGATGAGTTTGGTTTTCGGGCAGAAGTGGATCGAATGCATGTGCACGATCTGCACGCCACGATGTTGGCGATGCTGGGTTTCAATCACGAGAAATTCACTTACCGCCAATCGGGATTGGATTTCCGCCTGACCGGTGTCGCGGGCAAGGTCGTCCACGACTTGATTGCTTAGCCCCACAACTGGCGGTCCAGCGTCCGGTACTGGAGGGTCTCGGAGAGGTGCTCAGAGTTGATGACGTCCGCGTCGGCGAGGTCGGCGATGGTGCGGCTGACTTTCAAAATCCGATCGTACGCACGCGCGCTCAGGTTCAATTCGTCCATGGCCATTCGCAGCAGGTTTTTCGGTTCGTCGGCAAGTTGGCAATATTGCTTGATGTCGCGGGCCTGCATGCGGGCGTTGCACGTGACGCTGGTGTCGCCGAAACGCTGTCCCTGCCGCTCGCTCGCAGCGACCACTCGCTCGCGGATGCTGGCTGATGGTTCCCCGTCGCGTTTGGCTGTGATTTCCTGAAACTTCACTTGTGGCACCTCGACGTGCAGGTCGACCCGATCGAGCAACGGGCCGCTGATCCGGCCGAGGTAGTTTTGGATCTCTCGCGGCGAACTGCTCGATTCGCCCGGCATTTTGCCGTCCGGCGTGGGATTCATCGCCGCGATGAGCATGAACGCAGACGGGAACGTCATCGAGCCGGCGGCGCGCGAGATGGTCACGCTGCCTTCCTCGAGCGGTTGGCGCATAGTCTCGAGCACGTTGCGCTTGAACTCCGGCAGTTCATCGAGAAACAACACGCCGTTGTGCGCCAGCGAGATTTCACCGGGTGTGGGGTTGATGTTGCCGCCGAGAAGGCCGGCGTCGCTGACAGTGTGGTGCGGCGCGCGGAAGGGTCGCTGCGTGATGAGTGCCTGGCCGGGTTGCAACTGACCGACGATGCTGTGGACGCGGGTGACCTCGAGAGCCTCTTCAAGTTTGAGCGGCGGGAGGATGCCGGGGAGCCGCTTGGCTAGCATTGACTTGCCGGTGCCGGGCGGGCCGATCATCAGTACGTTGTGGCCCCCAGCAGCAGCGATCTCGAGGGCGCGCTTGACCGATTCCTGTCCCTTCACGTCGGCAAAGTCCGGCCCGTCGATGTCCTGCACAGCGAACAGGTTGGCCAAGTCAACTTGCTTGGGCTCGATCGTCTCGCGGCCCTCGAGAAATGCGGCGGCTTCTCGCAGATTCGCGACGGGATAAACGTTCAGACCATCGACAACGGCGGCCTCGGCGGCGTTGTCGCTTGGCACCATAATGCCGTCCATGCCAATCGCGCGCGCCTTGAGTGCGATCGGCAGCACGCCTTTCACTCGCCGCACGGCGCCGGTTAGCGCCAGTTCGCCGACCATCATGATGCGCTCGAGTTGGTTCGACTCAAGCTGCTCGCTGGCGGCGAGCATGCCGATACCGATGGAGAGGTCGAAGCTTGGCCCTTCTTTTCGAATGTCGGCTGGAGCGAGGTTGATGGTGATGCGGCCCAGCGGCATCTTGAAACCGGAGTTGGTGAGGGCGGTGGTAACGCGGTCGCGCGACTCGCGCACGGCGGCATCCGGTAGCCCGACGATAACGACGAGCGTCTCGCCGTAGCCGTCGTTGACCTCGACCTCGACCGCGTGAGCAGCGATTCCCTGGACGGCGGCGCAATGGATCTTGGCTAACATGACTTGGTTTTGCGGACGACGCGTTCCGCAAATCGCGATTTATTGATGACGTTCAACCTGTGGAGTCCGTTGGCGATTTTTTCCTGTTCGTCGAACGCCTCGAGCTTAAAGAGGAACTGAGTGCCCTCGGAGCGTAGCATCCGGGCGCGACAGGTGACGGCTTGGCCAAGTGGCGTGGGTGCGAGGTGCTCGATATCGACCACGGTACCGACAGTACTCTCAGTAGGATCGAGGTGGGGGAGCATCGTGTCACGGGCGGAGTGCTCCATGAACCAGATTAGCCAAGGAGTGGAGAGTACTGCCGGCATATCGTCTCCGGCGAAGTCGATGGCGTGTTTGACTTCGACGACAAACTGGAGTTCCGCGTTCTGGCCAGGTCTGGGGCGGGATTTCATGGAGTAACTTGCTTGGCTTATTGTCAGGCGGGCCTATCTAAACCAAAACCGCTTACTAGTCCAAGCGCTTGGCATGCAAAATTCTTCTTTTCAAACCTTAGTTGGGTGGGTTGGATTGCCTCTGCCGGGTCGTTTTGGCTTGGGTAATTGCTCAATGGCCATGAAACAGGTTGAGTTGAAGTGAAAAGTCGCAGTTGGGTTTGCGATGACGGCCATCAGCGGTTTCGTTAATTTGTAGTTTTGTTAGTTGACCCCGGCGCCCAAATAAATGCCAACATATCACGACTGTATGTCGAACTGCGGCCGATTGCTTGTCGCATGCTATCTTTTAATTCAAATCCGAGACAATTTGTACCGATGAAATTCCTTCCTTCAGCTATATTCGCTATTAACAACAGCGGTTCTTCGAGTCGGCAAAATGTCCGACAGTTGCTGAAGCTTGTCCTGATTGTCTTGGCTTTCATCTTGAGTTCGAGTGTCGTGTTTCATTGGATTGCAGAGTATGAAAATATGACAAAGGACAACTATGGTAGCAAAATCCAGTGGTACGACGGCTTTTATTGGACCATGGTCACCATGTCCACGCTTGGTTACGGGGACATTACTTTTAGTTCGGCACTGGGCAAGTTTTATTCTTTAGGAGTTATGCTCTTTGGCATGCTTTCCATGTTCATTATTCTCCCTTTTGCTTTCATTCGGTTTGCCTATGAACCCTGGGTGGAGGCTCAGAACATCTCGCGCACACCCCGTAAACTGTCGGAAGAAACAACAGATCATGTGATCCTGACCAACTACGATCAGGTGAGCCGGGCACTTATTGTTAAGCTTGAACAGTACGATATTTCATATGTGCTAATCGTTCCCGACAAGGGCGAAGCGTTGCGCCTGCATGACCAAGGGGTCTCAGTTGCCGTAGGAGATTTGGACGACCCAGAAGTCTACAACAATGTTCAGGTAGAGAATTGTGCGATGGTAGTGGCCACAGGCAAGGATGAGGCCAACGCCAACATCGCCTTCACTGTGCGCGAATTGGTGGACAACCGGGTGCGGGTGGTGACCTTGGCTAAGTCGGAGGCGTCGGTTGATATTCTTGAGTTGTCCGGTAGCCGAAATGTCATTCGGTTAGGCGAGATGATG
>DASCOW010000529.1:0-1516 GCA_036012205.1 Verrucomicrobiota bacterium | reverse complement strand
CAACTCAATCAGTGTGAAAGCTTTTTTCTGGCTGGGCTTCATTTTTTAACCCGAATCGGATTGCCGCGGTCGTCTTGTCGGACAACAATTGCAAGTAAACTTTTCAATAGCCAATCGCTTGGCGAAGCGGTTAGTTGATCTCGCTGGGGGGGATTTCGTTTAGCGTGTAATAGCCGACCGGGTGGAGGATCGGCTGCCCCTTGGCTGAGCGCACGCCCTCGGCGTGCAATTCATGGACGTGCCCCTGAATGAGCTTATCCACAGTCACGCGCACGGTTTTCGGATCATTCAACTCGATGCCGACAATCTTCGGAGCCACTTTATCCACGACCGGGCTGCCATAGTCGGCGCGGTAAATGTAAGTGTACGCACTCATACTGTAGGAAGCCGGGTTACCGGCCGTCACAGCGTCCACTTCATGGGTGAAGGTAAGCTCGAAGCCGTCCGGCTTGGCTCGCATCTCGTGGATTTCGAACGGCACTCCACCCTTCCACGTGACTCGGTCGAGTGCAAACCGTCTGCCACCCCGTGCTCCCCAGCCACGGTCGGTGCCGCCGACAAAGAGCGTGCCGTTGGGGTGCATATAGGCACTGATATTCCCTGAGCCGAAGCCCTTCAAAAACGAGAACGCCGCGCCCTGATAGACGCCGTTCACCTTCTCAAGAAAGGCGCGGTTGACCACTGAGAAGGTTTGGTCGCAAACGAGCAACTGATTCTTGAACGGACCAAACTTGCCATTGCTGTCGTAGGCGAATCCGGCGGTGGAGTTGCCCAGTATGCCGTGCGGGAACACGATGGCCGAGGGCACCAACTCAGGAATCTTGGGCCGCTCCGCCACCCAACGACTGTTGGTCTTCGGCTGGGTGGGGCGCTTGCCCATCGAAGCCTTCGCGGCCGCAGTGTCGTACCAACCGAAGCCCCCGGGGTGACCCTGAAACGAGCCGTGTGAAAGCGGCTTGAGCGAACTGGAGCCATTCCAGGGGCCTTGGTTGTCGGCGTAGAAGGCTTCGCCCAAATGGTTGAGACCAATGCCGCCCGGGGATCGAATACCGCTGGAGGTTGGGATCAGTTCGCCGTCCTTGGTGACACGGACACACCAGCCTCGATAGTTGATTTGGCTGGAGAATGAGCCGGTGAGGCAAAGAACGATCCACATGTCGCCGGTGGGATCGGGGCGTGTGCCGAAAGCGTATTCGTGGTAGTCGCCGGTGATGCCCCAGCCGTCGTTGACCGTCTCGAAAATGTCGGCGCGGCCATCACCGTTGACGTCCTTGATGCGGGTCAACTCTCCGCGCTGGGTGCAGAAGAGCCAGCCGTCCCTAAATGCTAGGCTGAGCGGCTCGTGCAGGCCTTCAGCGTAAAGGCTCCACTCAATCTTGGCTGGATTGCCGTACGGGTTGCTGAGCATGTAAATATCACCACGCCGACTGCAGATGGCGAGTTTTCCATCCGGCATCATCTCGATGCCGCTGGTTTCCATCACGATGCCGTCGGGGATCGGGAAGGCGTCTATTGT
>DASCOW010000528.1:0-6150 GCA_036012205.1 Verrucomicrobiota bacterium | reverse complement strand
CGTTCGACTCAGCAGGCAGGCGATCGCGCAACGGATCAGCAGAGAGCAGGGGATCGAGGTCGACCCTGACAGCCTCGAGGTCGAGTTGATTTTCATTCTCTCCCGGGACGACACCCGTGAACAACAGCTCCAGCAAGGCTACCCCATCAGCCCCAACCATCCGGAAGTATTGAAACGCCTCGAGAAGGGACGCTTCTTCCGGTTTAAGCTCGTGGAGGACGTCACACCCGCTCCTTGACGGTTCACCAAACGGCTTGGTCAAGCGGAAACACCGCTTGGCCATTTTTTATTGGAGAGTTGCTCCGAACAAATTTCGAGTGATCTGCTGCACGCGCTCGTCTGGGCCGTGAGGGCGAGAGTAATGGCTCCACGGGAGGATGTGCCCGGGCGGACTGGCCAAGCCTTGTGGCCACCAGATGGTGGCTGCGTTAAAAATAATGTTCTTTTTTGGGCCGGGGAAAATCGTAGCGGTCCAGTGGGCGGGTGCGGTTCCGTTGCGCCAGACGGTGCCCTCGGCGACCACCTCGAGTCCGGGCTTGTCTGCAGGTGCACCGTGATGTTCCCAGCCCACGAGGCCAGGAATGGCATCTCCTTTGTTCATGCCGGTATTCTCGTAGATCCAATGCTTGGGCTTTGTACAGATCCAGTCGCCACCGCCGTTGAACGGCACGATACTCCGGGCTCCGATGATGTCACTCTCATCCGGGCCGCGCCGCCTCCACTCTTTCGTGAAGGTGTCAATGGACTCGTTGATCTCTTCATCAGTCAGGCCGCTGTAAATGCCGTCACGTGTGATGACTCGCTTGGCTTCGCTGAAGGGGCTGACAGCAAAGACCGAGTTGCCACAAAGCCACATCACGTTTGTGCCGGCGCTGATCGCCTGCTTCACTGCTTGGTACTGGCGCACATCCCAGTACTCATCGTGGCCAACGCTGATGAATGTATTGCAACGCGTGATTTGCCCGGCGTCGAGGCAGTCGCTGTTGGAGCAGTACGTGACATCGTAGCCTTCCTTTTCCATCCAATATGCCAGTGGATATTCCCACAGCAAAAACTCGCCCGATCCGGTTGAGAGGGGATGCTCGAATATCTGTGAATACTTCGCATAGGGACGGTCAAAACTCACAGCCACATCCAGTGCGTGCGAGCCGCGCGGGTCTGTGTAGAGGCTGTAGTTGTCAGGCCACCTGTTGTACGCCTGCCATGTGTTGTCGCTGCACTGGAAAAGAAAATCCGCCGGACGGTCATCGCGCACGACGAAGATTACGTAGCTCTCCCAGTACGGCGTGTTTGCCTTATCCGGCAGGGTGGTCAACCGGCCGAGGTACACACCGCTGGGCCAGTCGTGGGGAACCGTTAGCGACACAGCCGGATCCCATTGACAACGGCGCAGGCGTTTTTCTCCGACGGGCGGCTTGGGTTCCTCTTTGCCCTTGAACGGCCCCAGGGTTTTCATCGCGCGCGCGCCGCGGCCGCCGTAGTAGCCCATCCGAAAAATCTCGATCGTAAACTGCGCCGCCGGCGCTGTGCTCACCATCACGTCGATACTCTCCCCGGCCTTCACCGACTGGCGTGAGCAGTAACCCTCGATATTCGGATTGTTGTAACCCTCGGGTCGCACCCGGGTGAGTTGCCAGTCATCGGCCCCTTCGCGTTCGTTTTCCTTCTTGATCCAGCCTTGCTTGGCTTGTCGCCTTGGTTCGGCTTGGGCAACACGACCGGCAGCGAGGGCGATGGCAGAGGTCTTCAGGAAATCACGTCGAGAGGAACTCATGGCGGCCAAGGTACGAGATTGCCCTTGGCTCACAAGCGCAATCTGCAATGCTGCCGCCGTATGAATGCAGCGTTCTTAGCGAGTCCGGTCACTCTGGCTCGCTTGATCCCAACCTTGGCCTTGGCCGCGAGTGCCATAGCGCGCGATCCAGCCGATTGGTCAAGCTACCGCGCCGGGATGGGCCGCGCCGGTTTTTCGAGCCAGACGCTCTCCTTCTCCGCGACCGAGACCTGGCGGCGCGACCTTTCGGCGCCCAGCCCGGCCTGGACCACCCCGGCGCGGCGCAGCTACTGGCAGCAACTCGAGGGCATCCTGCCGCGCGTGACCGGCGATTGGGCCAACCACGCGATCGCCGACGAGTCGCTCGTGTGGCTGGGCTCCAGCGCGGACGATACCGTTCGTTGTCTCGACGCGCAGACTGGCGAGCTGCAGTGGTCGTTCGTGGCCGATGGCCCGGTGCGTTACGCGCCGGTGCTTGCGGACGGGAGGCTGTTTTTCGGGAGCGACGACGGCTTCGTGTACAGCCTCGAGGCCGACACCGGCCGGTTGGCCTGGCGTGAGCGGCTTGGCCCGCGCGACTGGCGCATCCCCGGCAACGGTCGGATAATTTCGCTCTGGCCGGTGCGCACTGGTCTTGTGGTGGATGCCGGTGTTGTGTACGCGGCCGCCGGACTGTACCCCTCACAGGGCGTGTACGCCGCCGCGCTCAGCGCGGCCGCCGGCTCGCCGGTTTGGCGGCAGAAACTCAACGTCTCGCCGCAGGGTTATTTATTGGCGTCGGATACGATGCTCTTCGTCCCGACTGGCCGCAGCAATCCCATCGGGCTCGATCGCAAGACGGGCCGCTTGGCCAAGAGCTTCGACGGAGCGGGAGGCGCGTTCGCGGTGCTGCTCGAGGACGAGTTGTTCTCCGGAACCGGCAACGACGGCACGCTCACCGCCAATCCGGTGAAGTCGCCGGGTCGCCTCGCCACGTTCAAGGGCAACGCCTTAGCTGCCTCGCTGCGCCACAGTTTTTTGCTGGACGAAAACGGCGTCCGCGCAATCGATCGGCAGGCGTACCGCCAGGCGAGCGCCGATGTCCATCGCGCTGCAGGGCGCATCGAGTCGCTGAAGGCCGAGCTAAAAAAAACGGGCCTGTTGCGCGAGCAGCGAGCCGGGCTGCAACGCCAGTTAAGCCAACTCGGCGGCACGCTCGATGCCGCCAAGCAGGCGAGGGTGGAGACGGAGCAATGGACGATCAGCACATCGGGCCGGCGCACCATCATCGCCTTGGCCAACTGCGTCGTGCTGGGCGGCGACGGCCTCGTCGAGGCGCGTTCGCTGATGGACGGCGCGGTGCAGTGGTTGGCTAAGGTCGATGGCACGGCGCGCGGGCTGGCGTTTGCCGGGGGGCGGTTGCTCGTCAGCACAGACACCGGCGCGCTGCACTGTTTTTCCACCGCTGCCGCAGCAAAAACGGTTGCCAAAAATACAGAGCCGGCGGCTTTGCCGGTTGGCTTGGCCAAGCGATTGGCCAAGGCGGCGCGCACGGCCCGCGGCTGGGCGCTAGTCACCGACGTGGTCGACGGCCGGCTGTGTGCGGCGTTGGCGGAGCAGACGCAGTGGAGCATCATTGGCGTGAGCGCGGACGTCGGGAAAGTCGCCGCTGCGCGGGAGCTCTTGGCCAAGCGCGGATTGTACGGCAGTCGGGTGAGTGTGCATGTTGCCAAGGCGGATGCGCTGCCGTTTACCGATTATTTTGCCAATCTGATCACGTCGGAGGTGGCTTGGCTTGGCCAGGCGCAGAGCCGCTTGGCAAAAGGCGAACTGAAGCGTTTGCTACAGCCTCACAACGGCGTCGCTTGGCTGGATCCGAACATTGCACCGCACCTAGCCACCGGTTTGGCCGGTGCGGGCGAGTGGACGCACCAGTACGGCAACCCGGCCAACACAAGCAACAGCGGCGACGCGCTCGTGCACAGCAACCTTGTGCTGCAGTGGTTCGGCGGCCCCGGTGCGGCCCCGATGGTGGACCGGCATTTGCGTGCGCCCGCACCACTTGCCGCGGAGGGCAGCCTCATCATCCCCGGCGAGAATCTGGTGATCGCGGTGGATGCCTACAATGGCACCGAGTTATGGCGGCTGCCGCTGCCTGGTTCGCAGCGTTACTCGATGCCGTACGATGCCGGCTACATGTCGGTCAACGCCGGCCGGCTCTGCGTCGCGGTGGCGGACGAAGCGCAGTTGATCAATCTCGGCAGCGGCAAAGTGGAGCGGACATTTCCCGTGTCGACATTTGTGCCGGGTGAACAGCGGCACTGGGGGCACGCGGTGCTGACGGCCAAGCGCATTTTCGGCACGGCACAGCGTCCAACCGCGTCGCGCACGAGGCCAAGCCGCAACCTGATCAGCGCCGACTACAACAACAACCAGGCGATGGTGACCGGCACGCATATGTTCTCCGCGCCGCTCGACGGCAGCCGACTTGCCCAAGGCAAATGGACGCACGACGGCGGCACGATTCTGAACCCAACCATCACGCTGAGCGGCGGCCGCATGTTTTTTGTCGAGACCGTCCGGCCGGTGAGCGGCAGCGGTCGCCACTCGCTTGCCACGCTCCGAAAAACGGGCCTGCGGATCGTCTGTCTCGATGCGGAAACCGGTGGGCGACTCTGGGCGCGGGCCGTGGACAACGGCCTCGAGTTGAGCGGGAATATTTTATTTCTTGCAGCCTCGGGGGAACATCTAATCGCAACCGGCAGTCAACTCAACGCAGGCAATGACACGAAATACCGCGTGCATTGTTACGCGGCGAAGTCAGGCCGCGAACTTTGGTCGGCGAGTCATTTGAAGGGGAAACCCGGTGCATTCACGCATGGTGAACAGGTGCATCACCCGGTGATCCTCGGCGGTCGGCTGATCGCCGAGCCGGCGATTTACGAGTTGGCCACCGGCAAACGGCTTGGCCCGCTGGGCGTGCCGGCAGACTGGAACCTGAAGCGGCCGGGACACAGTTGCGGTACGCTCACTGGAGCGGGCGATTGCCTGTTTTTCCGTGCGGCCAACCCGACGGTGCTCGACCTCGGCCAGTCGGCGGCCGGCCGGTTCCGAGCTCTCGCGCCGACGCGGCCCGGCTGCTGGATCAACATCCTCCCGGCGCAGGGGCTGGTGTTGATCCCGGAAGCCAGCTCCGGCTGCGTCTGCCATTTTTCACTGCAAACCTCGATGGCCTTCCGCCCTCGACGCAGAGATGAACCCAAATAGTACCTCTGCACCATGTGCATTCCCTTGCGTTCGCGCTTGGCCAAGGGGTAGGTTTGCCCCATGCACTTCTCTATTCGACTGCTGATTGCTGTTTTGTTTGCGGCCACGCTGCATGCGGCGGATAAAAAGCCGAACGTTCTCTTCATCGCCATCGACGATCAGAATGACTGGATCGGTTATCTGGGCGGGCATCCGATGGTAAAGACACCGAACATCGATCGCTTGGCCAAGAGCGGCACAGCGTTCACAAATGCGCATTGCCAGTCGCCACTGTGCAATCCTTCGCGCACGAGTCTGATGACCGGGCTGCGTCCCGGCACGACTGGCATCTACGGCTTGGCGCCTTGGTTTCGCACGCTGCCGGAGTTCGAAAACCTCGTCACACTACCGCAGTACTTGAAGCAGCACGGCGGCTACACGACCTACTCGACGGGAAAAATTTTTCATGGTCGGTATGGTCGGCAGAAGGCAGACAAGGAATTTGACGTACTTGGGCCGGGCGCGAGCGGAGCACCGTTTCCGCCGAAGAAGCTGGTGACCACCCCGTTCGGCAATCACCGACTCGTTGACTGGGGAACCTTCCCGCACAAGGACGAGGACAAGGGCGACTGGAAGGTGGCCTCCTGGGCGGTGGATCAACTCGATGCACAGCCGAAGGAGCCTTTCTTCATGTCGGTTGGTTTTTTCCTGCCCCATGTGCCGTGTTACGCGACGCAAAAATGGTTCGACCTTTATCCAGACGACGACAGTGTGCTGCCGAAAATCCTTCGCGGTGACCGCGACGACACGCCGCGTTTTTCATGGTATCTTCACTGGTACCTGCCGGAGGTTCGCCACAAGTGGCTCGAGGAAAGTAATCAGTGGCGCAGCCTGGTCCGCAGTTATCTGGCCTGCACGAGTTTCGTGGACAGCCAGGTCGGGCGGCTCCTTGAGGCGTTGAAGCGAAATAACTTTAACGACAACACGGTGATCGTTCTTTGGTCTGATCACGGTTGGCACTTGGGAGAAAAGGCGATCTCCGGAAAAAACACGTTGTGGGATGATGGAACACGGGTACCGCTGGTGTTTGCCGGCCCGGGTGTGAAGCCCGGCCAGGTGTGTGCCCAACCGGCTGAGTTGTTGGATGTCTA
>DASCOW010000527.1:0-1785 GCA_036012205.1 Verrucomicrobiota bacterium | reverse complement strand
TTGGGCTCCGGTGGTGCCGGTTTGGGTTTGGGCTCCGGTGGTGCTGGTTTGGGCTTGGGCTCCGGTGGTGCCGGTTTGGCCGGTGAGGCTGACTGGCTGTCGACGGTTCGTGCGATCTTATCCTGCGTGCCCTCAATCTTGGGCTTGGGAGTTTCCTTTTCCGATTGCTCGTCGGCGGCACGTGAGTTCTGATTGGAGTAATATTTGGAATCCTCCGGGGCATCCTCGCTGGCCATGCTGGGTGGCACCTCGAGGAAAATGACCGACTGCTGCCGTTTGCGCTGCTGCATCTCCATCGCCTCGAGGTCGATGAGATCCGGAACGACGGCTGCCATCATTTTTTCCACCACCGGGAAGGCGCCCAGCCAGATCCCCAGCGCCACGACCAAATGGATCAGCAGCGACAGCAGGAGCGAACGCTGAATTGAGTTCAGCGAGAACCACCAGTTGCTGACGTTGTGCCGGTCCACCAACATGGGTCGCCAGTGTGGGGCAGGAACCGCCCCGGCGGCAACTCTTGTTTGCGCTTGGCCAAGCGGGTCGACTCCGGTTAAGTCTTTCGCCTGTGAACAATCGACTGAAAGGCAAGTGGGCTCTGGTGACCGGCGCCTCGAGCGGGTTTGGCGCGGAGACCGCCCGGCAGATGGCCGACATGGGCGCGAACCTGTTGCTTGGCGCGCGCCGGGTGGAGCGCCTCGAGCAGGTGGCGACCGAATGCCAAGCGCGCGGTGCGGCCTCGGCCCACGTTCTCGGGCTGGACGTTGCCGACACGGCGAGCGTCAACGCGTTCGCCCACTGGGTCAAGGCCATCGCCGGCCGAGTGGATGTGCTCGTCAATAATGCGGGCGGCGCGCATGGGATGGAATACGTCGAGGACGGCCAAGACGAAGACTGGGAGGCAATGTTCCAAGCCAATGCGCTGGGCATCCTGCGTGTCACGCGCGCCGCGTTGCCGCTGATGAAGCCGCATCCTGGCGGCATTATCCTGAACATCGGATCCGTTGCCAGTCGCGTGGTATACGAGGGCGGCGCGGCCTATTGCGCCAGCAAGGCGGCAGAGTTGAGCATCACCAAGGCTCTGCGACTGGAACTCAACGGCACCGGCCTGCGCGTTGGCACGGTCGATCCCGGAATGGCTGAGACTGAATTTTCAGTGATCCGGCTTAAAGGCGACCAGGCGAAAGCCGACGCGGTGTACAGGGGCGTCAAGCCGCTTAGCGCCGAGGATGTCGCCGAAGCGATCGTATGGGCCGCCAATCGCCCGTCGCACGTTTGCATCGATGAAATCCTGATGATGTGCACCGCCCAGGCCACGCCGTACAAGCTGCATCGCGAAGAGGGATAGAAGAACATGCTGCCTTCAACCGACCAAAATTGTCCTCCTGCTCCTCCCTCGTCATTTGTTTATACGAAGGAAAAATCGAGTAACTAATGAATCCTGTGGACGGGTAAGGACAGCCATCCCTACCGCTTGACGAAAGAGGCTGTCCGTGGCCGGGCCAGGTTGACCGCCAGTTTGCGGTCTCGAACCTCGCGGCCGTTGTACATCTCAACCGCCTTGCGTGCCTCCTTCGGCGAAGCCATCTCCACAAAGCCGTACCCCCTCGATCGGTTGTCGTATTTGTAGGTCATCAAAGAGGCAGACACGACCGTGCCAGCGTTGAGAAACATCGCTTCAAGATCGTCTCGCTCAATGCTGTACGGCAGGTTGCCTACGTGCAAAAGGGCATCATTCATTGCAGTGAAACTGGCCGGGATAGCGGGCGGCAGCCAAGTGGAACGAGG
>DASCOW010000526.1:0-4755 GCA_036012205.1 Verrucomicrobiota bacterium | reverse complement strand
CTAAGTTGTTGCCCTGTTCAATCAGCCTGGCTGGCACCACGCTGCACAACGCTACGACCGATCCGGCACTCAGATCGATCCCACCGCTCACAATCACCATCGTCATCCCCATCGCACCGATAGCCACGATGACCGTCTGCGTGAGGATCATTTTGAAATTGCTGCCCTTGAAAAACAGCGACCTCAACTCGGCATCAAACGCAAACAGCAACAGTACCACGAACAACCCGACGAACGGGCGAACAGCTTTCAGAAAATCACGACTACCGAGCCTCGCCAGATTCATGCCGCAACCTCCCTCGACTCCGACTGGCCGACGGCAGTACTGATGATTTCCTGTTCGCTCCAGTCGTCGATCGGACGCACGTCGGAGAGTTCGCCCCGGCACATCACGCCGATGCGATCGCACACGCCCAGCAACTCAGGTAGGTATGAACTGATGAACACCAGCGCCTTCCCCTGCCCTGCCAACTCGTTCATCAACCGGTAAATCTGAGCCTTGCTACCGACATCAATGCCGCGTGTCGGTTCGTCAAGCAGCAGTATCCGCGCGTCGTGATGCAATAATCGGCCCAGCGCGATCTTTTGCTGGTTGCCACCCGACAACTGGCCAACCGGCTGGGTGACGCCTGACGCCTTTACGTCGAGCCTGGCCATCCATTTCCCGGCAGCGTCCGCTTGCGCCAGGCCGCTTACGAGTCCCAATCTCGACACCGACCCGAGCCGAGTCAGCGTCAGGTTGTCAGCGACGCTACGGTTAAGCAGCAGACCCTCCTCCTTTCGGTTTTCGCTGAGCAAGCCAACACCGTTGGCCAGGCGCTTGGCCGGTGTCGAATACGTTTCGTCGCGTGAAAAAACAGTCACGCTGCCCTTGGCCAAGCGGTCGAGCCCAAATACCGCCCGCAGCGTCTCCGTGCGACCAGCGCCAACCAGCCCGAACAAGCCGACGATTTCGCCGGCGTGCAATGTCAGATTCACGCAACTCGGCTTGGCCAAGCCGGCAACATCGCTCAGCTCCAACACCGGTTCACCGACGGCGCGGGTCGTGCGCGGATAAATTTCATCTATCTCCCGCCCAACCATGAGCAGGATAATCTGATCGAGGCTCGCCTCGGCCATTGTACCAGTTCCGACATCTTGGCCATCACGCAGCACCGTGTAGCGACTGGCTACGCGCCGGCATTCCTCAAGGAAATGACTGATATAAATGACACTCACGCCGCGCTGGCTCATGCGCTCGATCACGGCGAAAAGGTTTTCGGTATCGACTTGAGTGAGGCTACTGGTCGGCTCATCCATGATCAGCACTCGTGGAGCGCCGACGAGCGCTCGGGCGATCTCGACCAACTGTTGTTGAGCAATGGTGAGCGAGCGGATTGGGGCGTTGAGCGGCATTTTCGCCTGACCAATTTCCTCCAGCGCTCGCTTGGCCAGGCGGCGGCGCTCGCCATGGTTGATCCAGCCAAGCGTCGCTGGCTCACGACCAAGCAGAATGTTTTCCTCCACCGAAAGGTCAGGGGCGAGATTGAGCTCCTGGTAGATCATCGCCACGCCGCAGTTTCGCGCGTGCAGCGGATCACTTGGCTCGAACGGCTGGCCGTCGAGCATGATGCTACCGGCATCCGGCCGGTGTACGCCACTGAGCACCTTCATCAGCGTGCTTTTGCCGGCGCCATTCTCACCAATGATCGCGTGCACCTCGCCGTCGGCAACCTCAAGGCTCACTCCGTCGAGCGCAACCGTCGGCCCAAAGCGCTTGGCCACCCGATCAATCCGTAGTCCTGATGACGGCGGGCTGGAGTTGGCAACAGGCATCCGAAACGACGGTCAGTTGCCGGTGCCGAGGTATTTCTCGAGGGGCGGGTTGAGGAGGTCCTGCATGTCCGGTTGGGCCATGTTTTCGCTGGTGACCAGCGCGACACCAGTGTCGATGCGTTTCTCCACCGTCTTGCCACCGAGATGCTCGACCAGCGTCATCACGCCGAGGTAACCCATCTTGACCGGGTTCTGCACCACGAGCCCCTGCACGTCGCCCGCCTTGAGGTCACGCAACGACTGCACGCTGGTGTCGAAACCGATAATTTTCACTCTGCCACCTGCCTTGCCGATGTCCCGCACAGCCTTGGTAACTGAAACTGTCACCGACTCGTTCGGACAAAAAATACCGTCCACCTCTTTACCGTAGCGGCTCAGCAGATTTTGCGCGGCGGTATAGGCCAGATCACGGGTGGCCCCGGCGTACTGGTCGGAAGACAGCAGCTTGATGTCGGGGAAGTTCTCCTTCAGTTCATCGAGGAACCCCTGCTCACGCTTGGTCGTGCTCGCTGAGCCAACCGCGTATCGCAGGAGAATCACGCTGCCTTTGCCACCGAGTAGCCTGCCTAGGTGCGCGCCGCCCATCCGGCCTCCGAGAGTGTTGTCGGTCGCGACGAAGCTGGCGTATTTGTCGGTCTGCAAACCAGAGTCGATAATGACCACCGGAATATCAGCATCGCCGGCCGTCTCCACAGGGCGAACGAGTGCCTTGTCGTCAAGCGGCGCGAGCACCATCCCATTCACGTCCCGGGCAATGAAGTTCTCGACGACCTTGATCTGCTCGTCTCGGTCGTCCTCCTTGAGCGGTCCCTTCCAGATGATCTCCACCGGCTGTCCTGCGGCCTCAAGTTCCTGCTGCGCCTTGACGGCGCCGGCGTGGATCGATTTCCAGAATTCGTGCGTCGTGCCCTTGGGGATGACCACGATCGACAAGCCGTTGCCAGACGTGCCGCCAGGCTCAGAGCCGCAACCCATAACGAAAACCAGTGCGACGCACACGGCGCCAAACAGCCATGATTTCATGCGCAGCAGGCTAGGCAACACGCCGGGTCATGACAAACTTTTTACAAAAAAAGACTTGCGCTGATGTCGGCACTGGGGCAATTTGAATCCATGAAAACAATTCTGTTTTTTTGTATATCAACGGCCCTGATCAGTGCTTCCTCATTGTTGAGTGGCTGTTTTTCGGGAGGCACTCCGGAGGGAACTCAAGCCCAAGCAACCGGTGATGAACCGGCGGCGGCCTTGGCGGTGGCTCACTGGGTAAAAGGCGATCCGGTGAATGTCTCAAGCGGTGTAAACGTGGTGGAGTTTTGGGCGACTTGGTGCCCTCCCTGCCGCACCAGTATCCCGCACTTGACGGAGATTCAGGAGAAATACGCGGATCGCGACGTCAAAATCATCGGTGTCAGCGATGAGAAACTTGGCACCGTGGAGCCGTTTGTGAAAAAGATGGGCGATAAAATGGCGTACACAGTGGCGATCGATGCCGGCGCCACCTCCGAGGGTTATATGGGCAAATATGGCATCAACGGCATCCCGCATGCCTTTGTGGTAAAAGACGGCGCCGTCGTCTGGCACGGGCACCCAATGGACAATCTCGAGGCGGCAATCGACAACGCGCTGAAATAATGGGGAACACAGCAACGCCAATCCTTGTTGCGCTTGTCTTGGCCTCCGGTTGCGGGGGAGAGTTAAACGAACCACCGTCCGCCGGTGCAACGGGCACCGACGGAGCGACGGCAGCAACCAATCTTTTTCACGCAGCTCAACTCGGCGACCTCGAGGCACTGCAGCAGTACCTTGGCCAAGGGCAGTCGGTGACGAATCGCCACGCAGACAATGGCCAGACCGCGCTGCACTACGCGGCTTGGGGAGGGCACACCAACACCATCGCTTGGCTGATCAGGCAGAAGGCCGACGTCAACGCGCTGGACAACGACGGCAAGTCGCCACTGGATTTCACGTGGATGCCAAGGGGGGAAGCTGCCCGAAAAATGTTGAACGGCGCCGGGGCCAAGCAGGGAAACAAGCCGCGCCCACCGGAGCCGGCACCGGTCCAGCCTTAGTGAGATTGGCAAAGCGCGGTTAACCAGCGTTAATCTTGGCCAAGCGATCTCGGGCCTTCAGTGCCGGCGAGGTGTCGCCGCACTCATCAGCCACCCGCTGCAATAGGGCAAACGCTCGGTCCGCGTCGTCCAGTTTCCCCGAGTAAAGATTGCAGAGATGGATGGCCACCCACCCCCATCGCGCCTGCGGGATGTCGATTTCAAGCATCTCCTCGTACTCCATCGCTGCAGCACGAAAACTCCCCAGGTCGTTCTCGTAGATTTCAGCGATGCGCTTGTGGACATGGTATTCGCCCGGGAACGTCTTGAGGTAATCGCGGAATGAATCAATGGCATCCACATAGGCCCCGTCGGCCCAGATCGCCTCTGCTTCCTCGTACATGTCGGCCTTTTGGGACTTTGTGCTTTTGGTCAAGTAATTGCCGCCAACCCGTTCACCGGCGAGAGTGCTCACATCGCGCGCGACCAGCAGCGCAAACACGATCAGCGCAGCCAGCATCCCGGCAAAATTTACCATCATCCCACCATTTTTCTCCTGCAATCCGGTAATTTCGACTTGGTTGGTTTCACCATCATTGGGTTGCTTTTCAGTCTTATTCTTTCGTTTTTTTTGTTCGACCTCAGCTGGTGGCTTGTTGGTCAACATTCGTTTGACCTCGTCGAGATCAAACGCCTCTCCAGACGCACCTCCCTCCCCGCTTTCAATTGAAACCGGCATTTCCTTTTGCTCGTCTGCCTCGAGGCCGTATCGGTCAAGCTGCATGTTTTCGTATCCGATGCGAAAGCCGCCCCAGCACCAGATAGCGACGTACAAACAGAGTGGATAAAGAATGATGCGCGAAATCAGCTTCACGTGACGCAATTCTTAGCA
>DASCOW010000525.1:0-3372 GCA_036012205.1 Verrucomicrobiota bacterium | reverse complement strand
TGAATCGCCGTTGTTAGCGGAGTTGCCGGAGGTGACGTCCTGTTTGGGTGATTCAGAGCCACAGCCAGCCAAGCCAAGCGACAGCAGCAGATTCAAACCGTAAAATCGAACTTTCATGAACCGCCGTTTTTGCGGAGACCGGCCTAACCTGTCAAGATCGACTTGGATTTTGCCGCTTGGCCAAACTAAAAAACTGCGAAAGGGACGATTTTTTGTAACCTTGCAAAAGGGCGAAGTCACGCTACCATGCGTGGCTCCTTGGCCCGTTCGGGCCTTCACCCGGTCTACCGGAAAGGGAAAATGCACCCTAAATAAATTATGCCAATTGCAACACCGAAGCAGTACGCCGCAATGCTGGACGCCGCCCAACAGGGCGACTACGCCTACCCAGCAGTCAACATCACCTCCATCACCACGATCAATGCCGCACTCAAGGCGTTCGCCGACGCGAAGTCAGACGGCATCATTCAGATGTCCACCGGCGGTGGCCAGTTCGCTTCCGGCCTGAGCAACAATGACGCCGTGCTGGGCTGCATCGTGCTCGCCGAGGCCGCCCACCGGCTGGCCAAGCGGTACGACATCCTCATTGGCCTGCACACCGACCATTGCCAACCGGAAAAGGCGGCCAGCTTCCTCAAGCCGCTCATCGAGGAGACAGCCCAGCGCCGCGCCAACGGACAAGCCAACCTGTTCCAGAGCCACATGCTCGACGCCTCCATCCTGCCGCTCGAGGAGAACATGGCCATCTCGAAGGAGTATCTCGAGTTGTGTGCCGCCAACGAAATCATCCTTGAGGTCGAGGCCGGCGTTGTCGGCGGCGAGGAAGACGGCTCAGCCGGCACCGAGGATACGCCGGCGGAGAAACTCTACACCACCCCGGAAGACATGCTCACCGTGTTCGAAAGTCTCAACGGTATCGGCCGATACATGTTCGCCGCGACATTTGGAAACGTGCACGGCGCATACAAGCCCGGCGCTGTCAAGCTGCGGCCGGACATCCTCAAGCAGGGTCAGGATGCCGTCGTCGCCAAACACGGCGAGGCGGCCAAGTTCGATCTTGTCTTCCACGGCGGCAGCGGCTCCGCCAAGCACGAAATCAAGGAAACCCTCGAGTACGGCGTGATCAAAATGAACATCGACACCGACACGCAGTACGCCTTCACCCGCCCCATTGCGGATCATATGCTGGCAAACTACGAGGGCGTACTGAAGGTCGACGGCGAAGTTGGCATCAAGAAAGTTTACGACCCGCGCTCCTACCTCAAGAAAGCCGAACAAGCCACCGCCGACCGCCTCATTGAGGCCTGCGACGACCTCGAGAGCACCGGCAAGACAATCTTCGGCACGATCTGAAAAACAGCCGGTTCTTTTTTCGACATTGGAGAGGGATGTGAATGTCGAATACCGAACAAGGAATGTCCAAGTGTGAAGTGGGGAACAGCGCGAGGGCGATGGTGGACTTTTCGGTTTTGTCTTAGAGCGGCGCACAGCGCGCACGCTCCAAGCTGCTGTCGCGTTTCCGCATGGCCTACTTGGGATTTGGACATTCCTTGTCCAACATTGGATATTTCCCTTTCCCCATCCCGCGCTTGACCAAGTGCTTGACTACTTGCCCATTGAGATGACGTCACTGTCATCGCCGGCCCCCTGCCCTCGGGAGGCAGGGGGCTTGGTCGAACGCGCCCGGGCGGCGTCTTCGCCCCGCTCGGTTTGCTGAAATTTCACCGAAACGATCTTGCTGATGCCGTGTTCCTGCATTGTCACACCGTACAACGTGTCGGCCATGCTGATGGTGCGCTTGTTGTGGGTGATGATGAGAAACTGCGACTGGTCGATGAACCGCTTGAGCACGCGGATGAAGCGGTTGATGTTTGATTCGTCCAGCGGCGCGTCCAGCTCATCCAGCACGCAAAACGGACTCGGGCTGACCTGGTAAATCGAGAACAGCAGCGACACGGCGGTCATCGTCTGCTCGCCGCCGGAGAGCAGCGTGATACTCTGGAGTTTCTTGCCCGGGGGCCGCGCCACAATCTCGATGCCGCTGTTGAGCACGTCCTCCTCGTCCACTAACACCAGATCCGCCTTGCCGCCCTCGAATACCTCGGTGAACAGTTCACGAAAGTTGGCACGAATTTTCTCGAACGTCGCCCGGAACATCTCCGTGGTCTCGATGTTGATTTGATCGATGATCTCAAGCAACTGCTCCTTGGCCTTGACTAGGTCGTCGTGGTGATGAGTCAACTCTGCGTAGCGCTCCTCGGTCTCCTTGAATTCTTCGATGGCTACCAGGTTCACCGGCCCCATGCGGTCGATCCGATCCTGCAACTCGGCCACCTTCTCCTCCACCCGCCCCCAATCGGTCTCGAACCCCTCGGTCTCCTCATCGGTGGCGATCTCCACCTTGATGCTGTCGGAGTCGTCTCCGCTAACCTTGAGACACTTGGGCTCCACCTCCTGCAAAACAACCTGATATTTCTCCTGAATTCGCTCGCAGAGGTTTTCGACCATCATATTGTTCTGCGCCAGCTCCACCTCGAGCTTCGAACGGCGCTCCTGCGAGGTGCTTAACTCCTCGCGGATGGAGCGCAACGCCTCCTCGCGCTCCTCCACTTTTTGATCCGCTTCAGTTTTTTGTGACAGCAACTCGGCGATTTTACCACTGGACTGCTCGCGCTCAACGCGAACGACCCCAATGCGCTGCGTCGAGTCGGCTATCTCTTTTTCGGTCTGCGTTTTTTTATTCCCAGCCGCCTCAATGTCGCCTCGGCGCTGGGTAACGAGCTGCCCAAGTTCTCCGATGCGGACGTTGAGCGGCTCGAGTTGCCGCCGAAACGATGCCAGCAACTGTTCCTCCGACGCCAGCTCGACCTTGGCCTCCGTCAGCTCCGCGTTGGCGGCGTCGCGCCTGCCGCGCAGCCCCTCGACGACTCCGGTCACCTCGCCCAAAAGGGTGCTGTTGGCCACCTCCCTTTCCTCAAGCGAAATCAGCTCGGCTGCCAACTGATCGCGCTTGCCGCTGCCCTCCGACTCCTGACCGGCGAGGCCCTCCAACTCGAAGGTGACGCCCTCGATTTTCTGCGCCAGCACACGCTGCGAATTCTCCAGCGCCTTCAGTTCACCCTCGCTCGACGCGATGGACACCTCCTGCTGTCGTAGCTCGTTTTGCTCCTGCTGCAAGCCGGCCTGCAACGAGGTATGCTCTCCCTGCATGTCCCCCTTTTCGCGGCTGAGTTTGTCTACGTTCCCGCCGAGCCCCTCGAGTTCTTTTTCCAGCCCGGCAATTTCATTTTTCCGCGCAAGCAGCGAGGCGGACGCGTTACCGTTGCCTCGACCTCCGCTGAACACGCCGTGCCGCGAGAGCAGCTCGCCGGC
>DASCOW010000524.1:0-2977 GCA_036012205.1 Verrucomicrobiota bacterium | reverse complement strand
TATCAACTTCGCTTCGTCAGTGATAAGTCGATTTTCGACATACTCAGCCTCGGAGACAAAGCCGTCGTTATTTGAGTCCGATGCCTGAAAGATGCCCCGTCTTGACTGGGGGGTCAGGTAGGCGCCGTTCTCAATGTATTCCTTTTTTGAATGCCGTCCGTCCCTGTCAGCATCAGTGAAACCGAAGACACGACGGTAGTTGGCCAATTCGCGTTCGGTACCCCCATGCCGCCCTTTTGCGCCAAAAAGTTGAAGAATCTCACGAATTGAAACTCCTTCGATTTTCTTTGCAACCGGCGGAAGTGGCTCCAACGGCTGGGTGACGGGGGCACGGGAGCGAACTGGGATTCCACCGCCACCTCTGCCGCTCCGGTTGGCACCAAAGTTCGGGCGCAATTCTTCTGCTGTGAGTTTGTCGTCCTTGTTTTTGTCGAGCTTCCTGAGTGCAGCCACAGCATCCTCGATTTCATCAGCGGAGATTTCCCCGTTCCTGTCGGCGTCAAGCACGGTCATCATAGGGAGCACGCGCATAAAGCCACCTCGCCCAGCTTGTCCGCCGAACTGTGGGCGTCTTTCGCGATCTTCGCCCCGCTCTCTACGGTCAGGACGTTCACGACGATCATCACCCTCACGTCCTCCACGTTCCTGTGCAGTTGCATCACCCGTCACCATGCTGAGACATGTCGAGGCCATCACTAATCTAACAAAAAAATTGTTCATCGAACCAAAATAAGACCTGTCATAATCTACGTTTGTAATGTTTAATTAGTTACAATTCAGGTGTGTCCCTGCTGAACTAGCCTCAGTCCATTCCCTGCTGGGCTACGATCTGATATAGCGTGTCTCCAAATGCATACCCGGTGTTTTAATGGAACAACCGCGACAGAAAGTAATGGTGTAGGATGTAGTGGCAAGTTCGGTGGTTGTGGCCGAAGCGCCGCCGTCCATGACCTTGGCCAAGGCTGGATCGACGAGTGCCCAGCCAATAACCAGTTCGCCAATGATTACTTTTTGCACATAAAGATTCCTTGCGATTGTCGGTTGAGTGAAGACTCCCACCACCAGCCCCGATCGCAATGCTTTTCAAACTCGGGTTTGCCGTTAGATTCGGTGCATGCATTTCACCGCGCTTCGCTTTGCGATTGTTTATCTCCTGGCCGCCACAGCCCTGCACGCGGCACAGCCCAGCGTGACCGTGTCCAACGTCCGGCGCGTGTACGATAACGGCGAACACAATGCATTCACAGATCTGGTCCGCTTCAAGGGCCGGTTTTATCTGGCGTTTCGCAGTTGCCCGGAGGGACACGGCGTCAGTCCCAAGGCATCGATCATCGTGCTGGAAAGCACCGATGCCGGAAAAAACTGGGAACCGGTGCACAGGTTTGCGGTGAAAAACCGCGACACACGGGATCCTCACTTTCTCGTTTTCAATAATAAGCTCTTCGTCATTACCGGTGCCTGGTACAGCGGCCCGACCAAGCCGAAAAGCTACGATCTCAACGAGCATCTCGGCTTTGCTTCGTGGTCGGCAGACGGTCGAGACTGGATGGGCCCGCAACTGCTCGAGGGCACCTACGGCCACTACTGCTGGCGAGCCGCCGTGCATGACGGCAAGGCATACCTTTGCGCCCGGCGCAAGAAGGATTTTGCCCACTCACCGGGAAAAGCGGAACGGGCGTTCATCGAGTCGGCGATGCTCGAAAGCGACGACGGACTCATCTGGCGCAAGCGGACTCTCTTCCAGGAAAAGGATGGCGACGAAACGGCGTTTCTCTTTGAGCCGGATGGCACCATCGTTGGCGTTGGCCGGCGCGGACGAGGGAACGCCGAGTTGCTGCGCTCCAGCCCACCCTATAAGCGCTGGGCCCGCACCGATCTCGGCCGCTACATCGGCGGGCCGTTAATCGTGAGATGGGGCGAGCGCACCGTGGTGGCGGGTCGCAACACAGTCAACGGAAAAGCACGCACTCGGTTCTGCTGGCTCGTGGGTGACGCACTGCAGGACTTTGCCCTGCTGCCCAGCGGCGGCGACACGTCGTACCCCGGCTTCATCGAGTTGAGTCCCAAGCACGCGCTCATCTCGTGGTATTCCTCACACGAAAAGGATGCCAACGGTAAAACGCGCACCGCCATCTACCTGGCTGAACTCGAGCAGTAACGCTATCGCCACGGCACGTTGAAGTTGTCGTTGGACAGGCCCAGCATGTCGATCCTCGCCTCGACGTGGCCGTCCAGCAGCAAGGCGTTGGGACCGCGCCTCAAGTCTTTTCGGCCCTTGGCGGTGTCGTATGAATGACGAAAGGTCGTCTTGAAATTCCAGTGATCCGGCGGGGCGCCCCTGAGATTTTTGATGTAGCCCGGGATCGAGGCGTACCCGGCACCGATCGTCCAACTGGCAATGTGCCCGTCCCAGACCATGAACATTTCAGACGGGTTTGAAACGTGGCTGGCCTTAAACTTCCCTCGTAATCCGGGGAAGCTCCAGGGAACGTGCCGGTTCCCCACCCCGTAACCGATACAGATCGCCGAGTAATCGAACTGAATCGTGTCCACCTCGCCGGCCACCTCTGAGGAAAACGGCATGCTCAAGTGCCGCTCGTTCAGTTCATACACCCGCCGGTCCGCCGGGCAACGAAACGCGGTCATTGGAATCCGGACAACATCATGCAGCAAACCAAACATCGTGTAACCACGGCCCTCTTGAAATCCTCCTCGAATCGCCGGTTCAGTCCATTTCCGTTCCCATATCAGTGGCAGGACATCTGCGTGGTCGGACTGGTACAACTGGATGGCAATCCCCATCTGTCGCAGATTGGAAGTGCAGGCGGCGACGTGAGCCGAACTCTTAGCTCGCGAAAGCGCAGGCAACAGAAGAGAAGCCAAAATGGCAATGATCGCAATGACCAACAACAACTCGATAAGCGTGAAGGCCACCGCTCGAGTACGGGCCTTTTGAGAATGTCGTATCGTGTTCACT
>DASCOW010000523.1:0-2380 GCA_036012205.1 Verrucomicrobiota bacterium | reverse complement strand
GCGCCTCAAATGCCGATTGATCTTCGGATGAAGGTGTTCGGATGCCACCAGTTTGCCGTAGGTTACGACCGGGTCTGCGTTGGAAATGACGAGGGGAGCCAGAATCTGCTCGCCGCTTTCCAGTTGCACGCCGGCCACTTTCTTGGTGCTTCCATGCCCTTCTATGAGAATTCGGTTTACGCCAGTGCCGACACTAATTTCTCCGCCACACCGTCGAAGTTCCTTGATGAACGCCATGGGCAGAGCCTTGGCGCCGCCCATGGGGTACCAGCCTCCATCAAAATAGTGCGACGCAACCGCAGCATGGATCGCCGTGAGTGCCCTCCGCGGCCCAACTCCGTGGTCCCCGGATTGAATCGTTAGAATTGCCCTCAACAGGGGATTCTTGGTGAACCGATCCAAAAACCGGTCCAAGGGCAGCAGACCCTGGAAAATGACATCCCTCTTCCGCCAACCAGACTTAACGGCACCGCCGAAGGTCCTGATCTCAAAGTCGTCGGAAAGTTGATTTGAGATGCGTGCGCATGTTGCCAGATATCGGTCTATGCCATTAGCCTCGCTCGGGAATCGGGACTTCAGGCGTTCCGCATAGATTTCCCGTCCCTTGGGAATGTCAAAGTACTCATCGCCAATGTGCACATGGTCGTAGCCGTCAGGATTCAACTCAAGGAAAACAAGATCGTTGGCTACACCCAATCCCTCATAAATCTGGCGCATGTTGCCTCCAGGACCCAAATCGCCAATGTAATGGACACCGGGACTGAATTGGTATCCCGAGATTGGAAAAGAATGGCACCATCCCCCGGGCAAATTGTGCTGTTCAAGTACAAGGACTCTTTTGTTCGCCCTCGCCAAAGCGACCGCCGCGCCCATGCCACCTGCCCCGGAGCCAATCACAATGACATCTACATCCTTCATTGTCTTTCAACGCTTGGCCAAGTTCTTGAGGTAGCGCTTCGCTTCTTTGGGATTCAGTTTCACCGGTTCAGTGAGCGTGGCTTCGCGAGGGCCGAAGGGGCATTTGGCCGGCGGAACATCAAAAAAAACGTTCTGTTTCTTGAGGGCGAACTGGGCACCGGTCATGATGGCATTTTTACCGAATCGCCGCTCAAGCAGTTGCAGGGCATCGTCGATCGCACCCCAGCGCTCAGCATCCGTGCTGCCCCACAACGTCGGCTGGGTATCAAGTCGCTGCAGATTGGAGAAGCCAAGGCAGATTTGCCGGATAGCCTTGTGCGCCCCACGCATGGCGCCCCAGTAAAGCTTCTCCACGACCTCGTTGATAACCGAGTTGCGAAACTGCGGATGCTGAAACCGGTGCTGACTGCCGGTGCACTCGAAATCGCTGAACCGGATCGACACAAACAACTCGCGCGCCTGCAGGCCTTCGCGTCGGAGTTGGCCGGTCAACCGCGCGGCTTCGCTCAACAAAAAAATCAGCCCCGCATCGTAGTCCCACTCGTCAACCGGCAGTGTGGTGCTGCTGGAGATGGTGGTGCGGTTCTTCTCCTCCACCGCGGGCGACTCGGTCCATTCACCGCGGGCGAACAGCCACAGTTGTTGCCCCCAGGTGCCAAACCGTTTGCGCAGGAGCATGGACGGCATCCGAACCACGTCGCCGAAGGTGTGCGCGCCAAGCGCGGCCAGAGAGCGCTCACGACGCTTGCCCACACCGGCGAGTTCGCTCAATGGTCGATCAGCCAAAAACTCCCTCTCGCGGCCGGGCGGAATTTCGCAGAACCCCGGCTTGGCCGCGCTGGTTGCCAACTTGGCCGCCCACATCGAACCACCCAAGCCAGCCGACACCGGTATCCCGACCGTTCGCCGAATCTCCTCACGCAGCCGATTCACATACTCCGACGACGACGGCTTGCGCCAGACGTAGCGCTCCATCGCGGTGAGGTCGAGGAAACCCTCGTCGATCGACGCCGGCAGCAGTGTCGGTGTGTAACGCTCCATCACGCGAAACATCTCGCGGGAGATTCGCCGGTAATCGTCATAGTGCGGCTTGGCCAACACGCCATGCGGACAAAGGCGCCTGGCCTCGAAGCAGGCGGTGCCAGTCCTGATACCAAACCGCTTGGCCAAGCGGTTGGCGGCAATCACGATGCCGTCGCCTTTGCGGCCGCCGCCGACCCATACCGGCCGGCCCGAGAGCGACGCGTCCATCGCAATCTCACAGCTGGCGAAAAACGTGTCGCCATCGACGTGCAGGATTCGGAGTTGTGGCGTCTCGGGCACAGTGGTGCAGAGTGTCTCAACCCAGCTAAGCTCCGTCAATCCGCCAGCCCCAGACGGGACAAAACGGAGTAAAACAGGTTTGCTTTTTGGTGAATACTGCGGCGGAGTGGGGCGTTACTTTGTTTGGCTATGCATCTGG
>DASCOW010000522.1:0-7179 GCA_036012205.1 Verrucomicrobiota bacterium | reverse complement strand
TATAACCACGGACGAGCTTGCTTGATGGTTAAAGTTCCATTGTTGGTAATCTTGAACTCAATCTCCATGGCAAATTTTGTGTCACCCAAAGTTCTCCCGTATAATTTACTGAACTTGCTGTGAATCTTACTCAAATACCTGTTCATCTGCTCAAGTTGGCTTTCGGTCATAATCAATTTATCACCTTTTAACTGATTGGACCTTCGCATCACCTTGTAATCACTCGGCCGCCACCAATCCAACAAAAGCTCTTCGGGAATCGAATCAGCGTCGGGATTGGTCACCAGATTCTCGCCAATCTGCGTATTGAGGTAATAGTTGCCCTTGGTCTGGTAGAGAATGTCGTCGGTGACTGCAACACCGTTAGCCAATTCGTCATTAAAGTTGAGGTGAACGAGAACACCCATGGATGTGGTGAAGTGGTCGATTCGGTAGAATGTTCGCTCCTCAAAAGCGCGGAAGTTCCACAGGCTGGCAAACACCTGCTTAATCGTCTTGACCAAGTGGCCCTCGTCCAACTTGTGGGTGTACGAATCGTACAAGCCAGCACCGCTGAAGCCTGGAAGATCCTCGTTATTGGTGCTTGAACGGCAACGAATCCCCTGGCCTTTGGCAAAGGATTGCTGCAGCTTGCCCAATCGCTTCATCATCCAGTCCGGCGCGCCCCCCCCCTTCACCAACTTGCGGAACTCCTTGAGTTGTTTGACCTGTTCATCTCGGTTTTTCTGGAACGACTCGCTGTCCAACATTGCGCGGGCCTTATCGTACAAGCCGTTATGTTTCATGAACGCATCATAAAAGTAGAATGGAACCGCGTGGCCGATTGGCACCGTGCCAACAGGGAAATCCAGCGTGTGGAGGGTGGCGAGATTGGTGGCCTTCACGCCGAATGCAGCAGAGTCCTCGAAGACGATTTTGTCTAGCGACTTGATCTCCTTAACGGACAGGTCGCGCTTGGGTGTCTGCAGCTTGGCCGGGCGGATATCAGCGAAATGTTTGTCCATCTCGTCGACCGAGGCCTCACGCAGTTCGTAGCCGTTTGCGGTGACTTTATAGTGAACAAACTTGCCAATTAGAGAACTGATTTCCTTGTTTTCTGCTACGCCAGTAATGAACGCGTTCGGGATACTGTCCTGAATCGCTCGCAGGTTAACGTGTGAGAGGGGCGTTTGTCGCACCGCTGTAATGACGCCAGCAACCCGTGGCATTTCATTTGGCAGAGTTTTGTAGATAACCACATCTCGTGAACTCGGCAACTCGTCGGACTTCATCAGGCGTAACCGGCCATACGACTCCGCCACGTTGAGCGGCAGAAAGCCGATATCTCTCTCGAGATCTTCGTCGAGCACCACGGGGAATTCTGCGGCATCGTACAGCTCTTTTTCCTCGAAGTATACCGGTCGGGCACGGGGCATTGGGTAGTAACCAAGTTTGCCTTTTAGATAAGGCATGTGTTTGGTCAACATTTCGTACGAGAGGTTGATGCGCTCGAATGGATAACGATCATTCGGCTCGTACTCGAAAGTGAACATGCCTGGCTGGCCATTGGGCGACTTTTTGAGAGGACGATAAACAAGCACACCACGCATTGAACCGTCACCACGCTGTATTCCGATCTGGCGCATGAAAAATGGATGTCCCCGGTGGGTTTTGGTGTTGATGAAGTACAACACAGGCTCTCCCTTGCCCACATCCTCGATCTGGAACTTCACGAACTTCCAATCTGCGAGATGCTGATCGACCATCACTTCGGGACCTTGATAGGAAAGTTTTTCGTACGTCTCCCTATCGGGGATCGAGGCAACACCGTCCTTAAAATCGAGTTTCCCCGGCGGGATACGCTCCATCTCCGGTTCATTACCTCGCTCAAAGCCCCGACCACTCCGGCCTCCCCTGCCCTTGCTACTGCTTCGACCGCCGGGACCACCGAAACTTGGGCGCAGCTCGTTTCCATCAATCTTGCCATCGCCATTTTTGTCCAGTGCAGTCAGTGCTTTCTCGGCATTCTGTATCTCCGCAATGGAGATTACCCCATCCTGATTTTCATCCAAAGCAGCCATAACAGGAATAATCATTCCGCCCGGACCTCGTCCTCCACCTCGCGAAGGCTGTGCCTGCAAAGTGAATGCCACGGCAAACACCACTCCAACTGCTGTGTATCTAATCATTCGCTTCATGAAAAACTGTGGAGGAGAGATGCCTGTGTTTCCGAAAAAGTTACAGCCTAAATCAATTATTGATTGGATCAATGCAATCGGACGCCTCAAAACGGGGATTATTCATCAGCGGCGTGACATAGTGCTCCTGCATCGGCTCGTCGTCGAACGGCCGCAATAACCGCCTCAGATCAACCGCTTTGCTTTCGGGCGAGAGCCAATTGCCGTAGTCGACAGGATGAACGATCACCGGCATGCGGTCGTGCACGCGCTTGGCCAAGCGATTGGACGTCGTGGTGACGACGGTGAACGTGCACAGTGTCCCGGCCTCCGTCTGGTCAAGACCAAACCCCGGCAACTCTGGCTCGTCAGTTTGCTCCGGCGTCGTCCAAGTCTCCCAAAGTCCTGCGAGGCAAAACAGGTCGCCGTCGCGCATCGAGTAGTAAACCGGCTGCTTGCCGCTTGGCCGCGATTCCCACTCGTAATAACCGTCCACCGGCAACAGGCAGCGACTCCGCTGAAATGGCTTTCGGTAGCTTGGCTTCTCGTCGATCGTCTCCGCCCGTGCGTTGGCCAACTTGGCCCCGATCGACTTGTCCTTGGCCCAGGGCGGAATCAGTCCCCACCGCATCACCTCCAGTCGCGTGCTGCTTGGCCCGTAAACAGCAACCAGCGCATCCTGCGTTGGCGCAAGATTCAACCGGGGCGTAACCTCCGGCACATTGCCCCTGGCCTTCACCTTCTTTTTAACCTTGTCCCTGCTGGAACCCTGTGCCACCCGACAACACATTTAGCGTCACTTTAGCTTGTTCAAAAAACCATCAATCTTCAGTCTAGTGGATTCATCCATTTTGATGAGAGGAGGCCACGGGCGGTGGTGACCTTCGCCGGAGATTTTTTTTGTGGCATCGATGCCGAGTTTGCTGCCAATGGCGATCTCGGTGGTAGCGTGGTCGAGGACGTCGGCCGGGCCCTTGCTAAAAAGGCTGTCGCGCTGCGGATCAGTGTTGGCACAGAGATGGAAGAGCACTTCGCTGCTGTTGCGCACATCCACATCGGCATCAACAACGATGATGTATTTAGTGAACATCATTTGACCCATCCCCCAGAGGCCGTTCATGATTTTATAGGCCTGCATCGGATAGGTTTTTTCGATGCTGACGAAGACGAGGTTGTGAAACACCCCCTCGGCCGGCAACGCGATGTCGACGATCTCCGGGAAGGTCATCCGCAGGATGGGCAGTAACAGTTTCACGCTGGCGCTGCCCATGTAAAAATCCTCCATCGGCGGGATGCCGACGATCGTCGCGGGGTAAACGGCCTGCTTGCGGTGAGTGATGGCGGTAATGTGAAACACCGGATACGGCTCGGGCAACGTGTAGTAGCCGGTGTGGTCGCCGAACGGCCCCTCGTCGCGGAGCGGCTCAGTAGGATCGATATAGCCCTCGATGACAATGTCGGCGTTGGCCGGGATCTCGAGGTCGTTTGTTTCGCACTTCACCATCTCGACCGACTTGCGGCGGAGGTAACCGGCGAACAGGAATTCGTCCAACCCGTCCGGCAGCGGCGCGGTGGCGCAAAACGAAAATACCGGATCGCCGCCGAGGAAGACCGCCACCGGCATGCGCTCGCCGGTCTCGTAGTAGCGGCGGCCGTGACGCGCGGCGACTTTCTGAAGTTGCCAGTGCATGCCAGCGGACGAGTCGTCGTAAACCTGCATGCGGTACATTCCGACGTTGCGATCGCCGGTGTCAGGGTCGCGCGTGACAACACAAGGCAGCGTGATGAACCGCCCGCCGTCAAGCGGCCAACACTTGAGGATCGGCAGGTCGAGGAGGGTCGGGCTTGGCCCAGTGCCCTCGCCTGGCCGAGGCGCGCTTGGCCAAGGCTCGATTCGCGGGGCCGAGGCGTCGAACCGATGAACGACCTCCTTGCACGGGCCAATGTTGACGCGCTTGGGCTTGGCATGGCGCAAGGCCAGCGCTTGGCCAAGCAGCGCGATTGTTTCGCGGACGCCGATGGGCGGCTTGCCCTGAATGAGCGAACCCAGCTCGGCTGCGGCAGCATCGACGCTCTCCGCGCCAAGTGCCAAGGCCATGCGCGTGGCCGAGCCCATCGTGTTGATGGCGAGCGGGTACGGGGAGACTTGGCCATTAACGATCGGCTTCTCGATGAGCAGCGCTCGCCCGCCACCCGGTTTTTTCATCTCGCGATCGGCCAACTCAGTGATCTCCAACTCGGTGGCCAGCGGCTGGCGAACGCGGCTCAACTCGTCCGCCTGCTCAAGGACTTCTAGAAATTCCGCGTATGATTCGTGGGCCATTGTGGGCTCGCTCCGGCCCCGCGGCGCGGGAGACGAAGTCGGCCTGCAGTTTATTGGCTCGACTCCGCTTGGCCAAGCCCTACGATGTGCGTTCCCAACGGATCATGTAAAGGAAGATAATGAAGCAGAAAATGATACAACTCATCAGCCGCTTGACTGCGCTCACCACGCTGTGTCTTGCGCTTGGCCAAGCGCAGGCCGAGGCCAAGCCAAACGTGCTGTTTCTCTTTGCTGACGACCTATGCTTCGAGACGATCGGCTCACTCGGCCTGACCGATATCGACACGCCGAACCTCGACCGGCTCGCAAGCCGTGGCACGCGGTTTACCCGCGCATACAATATGGGCTCGTGGAGTGGCGCAGTCTGTGTGGCCAGCCGCCACATGCTCATTACCGGTCGGCACATCTGGCGCGCTCATACCGCCTCTCAAACTTTGCGGCGCGGCAAAAAACCGACTGATGAACAGAAGGCCGCTCGCAAAAAGGAGTTTAACAATCTTTGGCCACAGGTCATGGGCCGCGCAGGATACCAGACATTCTTCACCGGCAAATGGCACATTCAGGCTGCCGCCGACGAGGCGTTTCAGGTTGCCCGACATATCCGCGGCGGCATGCCAAACCAGACGCCGGAGGGCTATAACCGTCCGCTGCCCGGCAAGCCGGACCCATGGAGCCCGTACGACGTGAAGTTCGAGGGATTTTGGAGGGGCGGCAAGCACTGGAGCGAAGTCGTTGCGGACGACACGGTCGGCTTCATCAGCACCGCCAAAAAAGATGTGCGGCCATTCTTCATGTACATCGCATTCAACGCGGCCCACGACCCGAGGCAGGCGCCCAAGGAGTACATCGACCGCTACCCGCTGAGCCGCATTGAGGTGCCGCAAAATTATCTCGATGAATACCCGTACAAGGACGACATCGGATGCAGCGCCAAGTTGCGCGACGAGAAGCTCGGACCGTTCCCGCGCACGCATCACGCGGTGAAAGTGCACCGGCAGGAATACTACGCGCTCATCGAGCACATGGACGCGCAGATCGGCCGCATCCTTGACTCACTCGAAGCATCCGGACAGGCGGAGAACACCTACATTTTCTTCACTGCCGACCACGGGCTGGCGGTCGGGCATCACGGGCTGTTCGGCAAACAAAATCTTTATGAGCACAGCACGCGCGTGCCGTTCATCGCGGTGGGGCCCGGCATCCGGGCCAGCCACAAGGTCGACTCGCCGATTTATCTGCAGGATGTGATGGCCACATCGCTGGATATCGCCGGAGCCAAGCGCCCCGAGCAGGTGGAGTACCAGAGTCTGCTGCCGCTGTTGCGCGGCGAAAACGTTGAGTCAAGTGTCGAGGCGGTTTACGGCGCGTACCTCGACCTACAGCGCTCGGTGACGCTGGGCAACTGGAAACTCATTCTTTACCCGAAAATCTCGAAAGCGCGCCTGTTCAACATCATGCGCGATCCGCTCGAGATGAACGACCTCTCCAACGACCCAAATCGCGAAAAAGTCATCAAGCGCCTGTTTAAGCACCTGTTGAAACTGCAAAAGGTCAATGGCGACCCGCTAGACCTCAAGACAGCTTTCCCAAAATTGGATTAATTTTGATGTATCGGACTGAGCGCCCGACGATGCAATGGGCTTTTTTATGGACTGCAGTGGTGATTGGATTTGGCCAATCAGCTTCCGCACTCGAGCACTCTCCCGTTGTGCCGGAAAGCCGGGGCACATTTCGAGGCCGTCCTACTGTTGCGGCAGTACGCGTTGACCAAGCACCGAATATCGACGGCCATCTCGACGACGACGCCTGGCATCTAGCCAAGCCGGCCGGTGAGTTTCTGCAAAAAAACCCGAACGAAAACGTCCCTCACGCGCAGCGCACGGAATTTCGCGTGGTTTATGACGACGACGCGCTGTACGTCGGCGTGTGGTGTTTCGACAACGAGTCGGCCCAGATCCTCGCGCGCAATATGGAGCGCGACGGCCACATGCGTTTTGAGGACGTGGTCAACATCACGCTGGACACGTTTTTGGATCGGCGAAATGGATACTTCTTTTCCATCAACCCGAACGGCGCACGCGGCGATGCCACCATCAGCAACAACACCACACTCAATGGCGAGTGGGACGGCGCGTGGACGGCACGGAGTCGACAACATGCATGGGGCTGGAGCATGGAGCTGGCAGTCCCGTTTAAGTCGATCAGCTTCAAGGAGACAACTGACACGTGGGGTTTGAATATTTACCGTAACATCGGCCGTGTCGGCGAACGCGCCCAGTGGGCAAACTCCCGATCGGCAAGCCGCAGCTACCATGTCTCAGACTGCGGCAATCTCACAGGATTGTACGGCTTGAAACAGGGCCGTGGCCTCGACATCAGCCCTTACGCCATCAGCAAATATCAGAAGGACTACGATGCAAACGACTCCGACCTGCTCGGCGAATTCGGGCTCGATGTCCGCTACCGACTCACCCCCAGCCTCACGGCGCTGGCCAGCGTCAACACCGACTTCGCCGAGACGGAGACCGATATCCGGCAAGTCAACTTTACGCGGTTTCCACTGTTCTTCCCGGAGAAACGGCAGTTCTTTTTGGAGGACTCCGGTATCTTCGGCTTCGGCGGCGGGGAGTCGTCGCGACGACGTTCTCGTGACACGTCGGACACGCTGCTCATGCCGTTTTTCAGCCGCCGAATCGGCCT
>DASCOW010000521.1:0-2520 GCA_036012205.1 Verrucomicrobiota bacterium | reverse complement strand
TGAATAAAACAACGTTTTTTTCGGTGGTCGCGTTGTCGTTTGGGCTGGTTACAGGCCAGGCGGCAGACAGGGTGATTTTTGAGGATTCCAACTTTTCCAAGGAGGGTTGGAGTGGTTTTGCCGAGATCCCGGGCACGAGTGGCTGGGAGATCCGAAGCCGCGACTTGGGCGATCTCTCGCAAGCCGTGGTGCAGGAGGTCACGGTCGAGGCCAGTGGAGGCATTTTCCTGAGTACCGGGCCGGGCAGTTATGCCTCGGTGTTTCGGTCGGAGGGCGTTGTTTACGCCATCCGCTCCCGCGATGGAGAACGCGCGGCGATTGGCCAAGCCGATGCAGACGGCACTGTCAGCTTGCGGCTTGGTTTTGACGGCGCATTCCTGATTTACGAGTATCACGTTTCCGGCGGTTGGAATCGCCTCGGCAAGTCCGACATCATCGGCGTGGTGCAGTACACCGGCGGGATATCCACCCCGGATCGAGCCAGTGACATGAGTGGTTATCGCATCGTTGAACTCGAGTCCCTCAAGGGGGTGCGTTTCGGCTACACCAATACGCACAAGATTCCGGGTACCTCATGGGTGGTGCATGATCCGTTCCGGCCGCAACCGCGCCAGATTAATCCCGGCACAATGACGCCGCGCGACAACCCGGGCACCCCCCCCTCCGACGCGATCGTGCTGTTCGACGGAACGAACCTTGACGCGTGGGACGACGGCAAGGGCAACGCGTCGAAGTGGACGCTTCGCGACGGCTTCTTCGAGTGCGGCAAAAAATCCGGCACGATTCAGACGAAACAAAAATTCGGCAGCGTGCAGCTTCACATCGAGTGGGCATCGCCCTCGATCGTGAAGGGCAGCAGTCAAGGGCGCGGCAACTCCGGCGTATTCCTCGCCGGGCTTTACGAGGTGCAGGTACAGGACAACTACGATAATCTAACCTATCCGGACGGACAAGCCAGCTCGCTCTACGGCTTCCGTCCGCCACGAGTGAATGCCTCCCGGCCACCAGGCGTGTGGCAGGCGTACGACATTATTTTCGAGATGCCGGAGTTCGAGGATGGCAAAGTCGTCAAGAAAGCACGCATCACTGTGCTGCACAATGGTGTGCTCACCCAGCACGGCGTGGAGATTCCAGGCATGCTCGGCCACAAGAAAACCCGGCCGTACCGCGTGCACGGCCCTGGGCACATCCAGTTGCAGGATCACGGCAACCCGGTCCGTTACCGAAACGTCTGGATCCGCGAACTCAAGCCGATCCAATAAGCTGTTGTGAACCGGGTGCTGTAACAGCCGGACATGGCTAAGCTGGAGACGGTGCATCGCAGCAAGGCCAACTGTTTCCTAGTTTGCGCGCGGCCCCATCGCGATCGTTTATCCGGAGGGAATCTGTTGGCACTCCTCAGCTCGGCCAATCGGGTAGCTATTCGCTTGGCTTTCTCGTGAGTCGGGCGGCGTAGGCGCCGTCAGTGTGGTCTTCGACCGGATGCAGTGATCGTTCCGCAACGAGTTGCCAAGCCGGGTACGCCTCGAGGAAGCGGGCGACAAGTTGCTCATTCTCTTCCGCCTCAATGCTGCATGTGCTGTAAACCAGTTGGCCGTTCGGCTTGGCGTTGCCTGCCGCTTGGCTGAGCAGTTTGAGTTGCTCGTCGGCAAGCAGGCGTGGTTTGTCGGGGCTAAGCCTCCAGCGCAGGTCGAGCCGGCGACGCATGACGCCGGTATTGGAGCAGGGAACGTCGACGAGTACCCGATCGTACTCGCCTGTTGCTGCGACATCCGTTTGACCGGGCGTGGCGCAGGTGACGCGCATACGGTTGCAGTTTTGGCGCAGCAATTCGAGCCGTGAGTCGCTGGTATCGAGTGCGCTGAGTTGGCCTTCGTTATTCATCTGCTCGGCGATGTGGCAGGTCTTGCCGCCGGGCGCGGCGCAGAGGTCAAGCACGACTTGGCCCGGCTGTGGATCGAGCAGGGAGACGGAGAGCAGTGTGCTGGGATCCTGCACGTAGAATAATCCGTCGCGGAAACTGCCGAGTGAGTCGAGTGGAGGGTGTTTGCGCAGGCGGAACAGGCTGCCGGGCTTTGCCCAGTCGCAGTCTATGAAGGTAGTCTCGACGCCTTCCTCTTCCCAACGCTTGGACAGGCGTTCCGGGGTGGTGAGTAGTTGGTTGACGCGGGCGCAGGTTGGGGCAGGTTGGTTGTTCCACTCCATGAGGCGAATGGTTTTTTCGCGGCCCCACCGCTGTTCCCATCGCTCGTACAGCCAGTCGGGGTGGGATTGGCCGAGTGCGGTGTGGTTTTTCTTCAAATCGGCTATATCGTGGCTGTTTTTTTCTCTTTCGCGGATGAATCGGCGCATCATGGCGTTGATGAATCCGGCTTGGCCGTGGCATTTCTCGGCCTTGGCCAAGCGGACGCTCTCATCGACGATGGCGTGCTCGGGGATGCGGTTGAGGAAGAAAATCTGGTACAGGCCGAGCCGCAGAATTTCCTGCACTGCTGGCTTCTGTTTGCGACCTTCGGTGGC
>DASCOW010000520.1:0-5251 GCA_036012205.1 Verrucomicrobiota bacterium | reverse complement strand
AAAGGGATCCAGTTGCAGCGGTCGATCCGGAACTCGTCCCGCAGCAGCAACTCCCTATCGCCGACCACCACACGGTTGTTTTCCGGATCCAGCTCCACCACGTATATCGGCGTCGGCGACGAAACCCCCAAGCCCTTCCGCTGGCCTATCGTGTAAAACTCGATCCCGTCGTGATGCCCCAGTACTTGGCCGCGCGTGTCCACAATCTCTCCCCGGTGCTCCTCCACCAATCCCGCTGTTGTCAGGAATTTCTTGTAATCCTTGTCCGGCACAAAACAAATCTCCTGGCTCTCCTGCTTTTCTGCCGTCTTGAGGTTCACGCACCGGGCGATCTTTCGCGTCTCGCTTTTCTGCAGGTCGCCCAGCGGGAACATCATGTGCGCAAGCTGCTCTTGGCCGAGCGAAAACAGGAAATACGTCTGGTCCTTGCGGGCGTCTTTCCCGCGCAGCATCACCGTTCGGCCGTTGCTCTGCTCGAGCCGTGCGTAATGCCCGGTGGCCACGTACTCCGCTCCGAGCTTTCGCGCGCGGGTGATCAGGTTGCCGAACTTGAGCTTCTCATTGCACATCACGCACGGGTTTGGCGTCCGCCCCGCCTTGTACTCCGCCGCGAAGTAGTCGATCACGTCCCGCTGGAACTCCACCGACTCGTCGACGAGATAGTACGGGATATCGAGTTTGTCGGCGACAGAGCGGGCATCCATCACTGCCTGTGGGCCGCAGCACTTGTCCTCGGCACGGGCCACACAATCCTGCGGCCAAACTTTCAGCGTGATGCCAACAACATCGTACCCCTGCTCGATCAGCAGCGAGGCTGCCGCAGAGGAATCCACCCCGCCACTCAAGCCGACGACGATGCGTTTTTTTTTGTCAGCCATCAGAGAGGTCCGCTTGGCTAAGCGGGAACATCATCTGGCGATCATCCCGCTTTCGCGGGCAAAATTGAACAACCCACCAGCGTCGATCACCGGGCGCACTTCACCCAGCGACTTGATTGAATGCTCCGCGCCGGTTGACTGGATCACGACGGTCCCCGCATCGAGATCAATCCTCACTTCATCGCCAGTCTTCAGCACGTCGCAGAGCCTATCCGTGATGTCGCACGGGTAAAGCTCGCCGGTCGCCACGCAGTTGCGAAAAAAAATGCGCGCGAAACTCTCGGCAAGTACCAGCTTACATCCAGCCGAGCCAAGTGCGATCGGTGCGTGCTCCCGGGAGCTGCCGCAGCCGAAATTCCGCCCGGCGACCACGATCGGGTAATCTGAGTCCAACTCGCCCTCTGTCACATAGCGCGAGGGGTACAGCGGCTCCGGCAGCCCGATCAGCGCGTAACTGCCGAGTTTCTCGTACTCCTTCGGGATCGTTGGGACGAGGTTCAGGTACTGGGCAGGGATGATTTGGTCGGTGTCGATATTGTCTCGCACCACGAAAACCGACCCTTCGATGACACTACTCATGACCGGCATTGGGCGGCAGAACCGGGCTTTTTTCAATTCAAAACGGAACCGACTCGTATTGGCCGCGAGCAAAGCGGCGATAATGCGTGAAACCGCTGCGCTTGGCCAAGGCGACCGCTTGGCCAAAGTGCTCCCCGACTCGCTCCGGCTTGTGGGCGTCCGAGCCGAACGTCAGCCCCACGCCGATCTCCGCTGCCATCTCCAGCAGTGTTGGGGCCGGGAACATCTCGCCGCACGGCTTGTTCAGACCGTTGGTGTTGATCTCGATTGCGATGTCCTGACGTTTCGCCTCCTCCAGAAACGGGCGCCACATGGCCGAACAGTCGCCGCTTGGCCGGTCGCCGAAAACCTTGATCAGATCGCTGTGGCCAATGATGTCGAACACCGCTAGTGCAGCCGATTGCCTGAGCAACTCGAAATACTCCGCCCAAGCAGCATCGACATCCCGTCCACTCCAGGAACTTCGGTGATCAGGATGGTCGAAACTCCACTTCCCTCCAAGATAATGCACTGAACCGATCAAATAATCCCATTCATAGCGCTTGGCCAAGTCGAAAATCCATTCTTCATAGCCGGGCACAAAATCGATCTCCAGACTCTTTCGGACGGTGACACCGGGGTTTTCGGCGGCGGCTTGATCGAGTTTCTTGATGTACTGATCCAGATCACGCTCGAACATCCGCCAGTTGTCGAAATCGTCGCCCGGCATCGGCGCATGCTCAGTGAAGCCAATCTGGGTGAGACCGAGGCGTACAGCCTCGGCGGCATATTCAGTCGGTTCGCCCTCTGCATGGCCGCAAAAGGGCGTGTGCATGTGATAATCTGGAGGTAACTCCACGCCCACAAACTAGGGAAGTTTCAGCTCTTGGCCAAGCGAAGACCGGAGATTGGGCGCTCAGTCGGCCGCCGGGTGGCGTCTGACGGGGTGCACCTTCGCCAGTTTGCGGGAAAGCAGTTGAACCTGCCTTGCCGACTCGCCGGCGATGTTTTTGTTTTCCCCGGGATCGTTGCCGTGGTCGTACAGTTCACGCGCCACGACCTCGCCGGTTCGCCAGTTGCGCCACTCGGTGTAGCGGTGGTGTCGGGTTCGCAGTGAGTACCCCATCGTCTCCGGTTCCTTCCCGGTGTAATAGGCCGGCCGCGGATGCTGTGTGATGGCAAACGGCTTTACCCGAACCCCCGGCTCCTCCAGGGCGGGCACGAGACTGGTGCCTTCCAAGTGGATTGGCTTGGCCAAGCCGCACAACTCGGCCAAGGTCGGGTACAGGTCGAGCAGCTCGACCGGCGAAGGTGACGCTGCGTCGCGCTTGGCCAGGCGCGGCGGGGCGATGATCAGGGGAACGGCGGCGTCCCACTCGTAGTTGGAGGTTTTGCACCACAGGCTGTGCTCGCCCAGGTGAAAGCCGTGGTCGGCGGTAAACACGACGATGGTGTTGTCCCGCAAGCCAAGCCGGTCCAGTTCGTCGAGGACGCGGCCGATTTGCGCGTCCATGTAGCTCGTGGCGGCATAGTAGCCTCGGCGCAGTTCGTGAATTTCCTCCGTCGATGGTTCGCGTCCGCCGAAGGCGCGCAACAACTCACGACTGTCGTGCAGGGCGATATCGGGACCGTTCTCCGGCCTGGCTAATGACTCCGGCAGCTTCACTTTGACCGGGTCGTAGAGGTTCCAGTAGCGTTTTGGGGCGTTGAACGGCAGATGCGGTTTCCAAAAACCGACGGCCATAAAAAACGGCTTCCTGTTTTTTTTCAGGCGTTGCAGCGACTCGACGGCCCGGGTAGCGATTCGGCCGTCGAAATAGGCCTCGTCCGGCACATCACGGATGGTGCTGCGCGGCAGTTTGATTTCGTTCCCCGGGGGCTTCCCGTCGACTTTCGGGGTGTCATCGTCATGACGCGCATAGTGCATGAATTGCGGCACGCTCCACGACTGCGGGTCGCCGTGAATATCCTGCCGCCAGTTGTGGAAAATTTTGCCAACACACTCGGTGAAGTAGCCGTTGTTCCTGAAATGTTGCGGCAGCGTGACGATGTCCGGGCGGCGCTGTCGGAGGTGTGTCGGCAGGTTCCAGATGCGCAGCGAGTCGGGCCGCAGGCCGGTCAGCATCGAGGCGCGCGAGGGATTGCACAACGCCTGCTGGCAATAGGCGCGCTCAAACATCCGGCCGCGCTTGGCCAAGCGGTCGATGTTCGGGCTGATCACGTGCCCGGCGCCGTAGCAGCCCAGTTCCGGCCGCAAGTCGTCCGCCATGAGAAACAGCACATTCGGCTTGTCACCGGCTGGGGGGGCGGCCAAGCCCATCAATGGCACACCCCATAGGGTGATCCCAAGTGCAAGAGCCAAACTCCGTGGCTTCATCGCTTACTACAGCACCCAGCCTTTGCGGTATTCGCTGTGGATGAAGCGGTTGGCTTCCGGAGCATTTTTGACGCGCATTTTCTTGGCGTCCCACTCGATTTTTTTGCCGGAGCGCAATGCGACCAAGCCAAGCAACATCGCCTCCGTCATCGGCCCGGCGTAGTCGAAATTCGACCAGGCCGGTTTACCGCCTTTGCAGGCCGCGATCCATTCGTCGTAATGGTTTTGGTTGAAATCAGTTGGTTTTTCGATCGTTTCCGGTACGTTCTTGTGGTCCGCCTCGGTCGCGCCGGAGAGGAACGTGCCCTTGCCCCAGTACATCGGAATATACAGAGTGTCCTTGGTGCCGATGAGTATTGATCCGTTGCCGGGCAGGTCTTTCTGCTTGGCCAGGGCCGGATCCGGTTTTTTGCCGCCATCGTACCAGACCACTTTGACCGGTTTCCGTTTGCTCTGCTGCGGGAAGTGTGAGGTGATGATGGACCAGTTCGGGGCGGTCTCATTGTTGATGCCAGAGGACACGGCCTCGAGAGTCCCTGGATCACGCAGGTTGAGCGCCCAAAAGGCCATGTCGGAGTTGTGGCAACCCATGTCGCCGACGGCTCCGGTGCCGAAGTCCCAAAAACCGCGCCACTTGAACGGATGATACGCCGAGTGGTATGGCCGTTCCGGCGCCGGACCAAGCCACAGATCCCAGTTGATATTTTTTGGCACGGGCGGCGAGTCGCTTGGTCGATCGATGCCCTGCGGCCAGACCGGTCGGTCGGTCCAGATGTGCACCTCTTTCACGTCGCCCAGAACGCCGGCCTGGATCAACTCGACGTACCGACGTGAGTCGGGGTTCGAGTGTCCCTGGTTGCCCATCTGCGTGGCGACTTTGTGTTTGCGGGCGAGTTCGGTCAGGACGCGCGCCTCGAAGACGGAGTGCGTCAGAGGTTTTTGGCAGTAAACATGTTTGCCCAGTCGGATGGCCATCGCTGCTGCGGTGGCGTGCGTGTGGTCCGGCGTCGAGACGGTCACAGCGTCGATGTGATTGGCTTCCTTGTCGAGCATTTGGCGGAAGTCAGCATACTTGGCCGCCTTAGAGTGGCGATTGTACATGTGCGCAGCGCGGCCGGGATCAACGTCGCAAAGGGCCACGATGTTCTGGCTCTCGCACCCGTCGATATCGACCTGCCCCTTACCACCGGAGCCGATTGCCGCGATGTTAAGTCGCTCGTTCGCGCCAAACACACGCCGCGGGACGACCATAGGGAAGGCGATCGAGCCAGTGACAGCAACAGTAGTGCTGATGAATTCTCTACGCCGAATTGGTGTTAATTGAGAGGTGGTCATAAGCCAATTGGTCGGAGGCATCATCTCCCCTGTCACTTAGGCAGTCAAGCCAAGCTCCAAGCCAGACGGATTAAAACGGGGTGGTGGCTACTGTGAAAGAAAG
>DASCOW010000519.1:0-3585 GCA_036012205.1 Verrucomicrobiota bacterium | reverse complement strand
CAGCAACCGTGAGGAATTGGCGGCGTTATATCTCGGTCACCCCAATCAGGCTGCAATGGCACTTGAGCAGTACGAACGTTTATTGGCCTTGCCTGGAACGACGATTCACCAAAAAACAACCTGGCTGAACAAGTTAGCTGATATTCAGATCAAGAGCGGCGAATCTCACGAGGCCGTTCGTACTACGCTGGACCGGGTTATTGCGTTGGATCCCAAGGCAGCTCCGGCGGCACGTGCACAACAGCGCATTTCATACCTCAGCATAGAGTTGCGCGGCGTGAATCGGAAACCTACAAAGCTGCAACTGGGCAGTTATGATGAAGATCTTGGCCTGAAGGGTTGATCAGGGGGATACGACCAAGCCAAGCGCAATCTGCTTGTCAATCTCCGCTGCCATGGCCTGGTCGGCAGTTCCTCGCGAGGAACGCACACGCACCTTGACCTCGGTCACCAGCGGCTCCACCTCGGCAACCGTCACCCAAACGCTGCGATTGTCGATCTTGGCGGAAACGGCGTTGTTCACCACGTCATCACCGGTTAAAGTCCCTGTTCGTGACAGGACCTGTCTCGCGGAGTTGAGTACTTGATCCATCGGCCGCTCGTACCGACTGATCACCATGTCCCGGACACCGGGAACCCCGAATTGTTTGCCTTGGGGCGTGCTGATGCAGCCCACGAAAACAGCGGCCATTGAAGAAGCAAGGCACAGCAAAATCAGACGAAAAGTCATGGGCGGCATTGCAAGCAAAAGCAGCACAACCGTCAAGCCAATTGCTCAAATTGTGGATAAGTAGTCTGGAAAATAATGCTGCCCGAGGATGAACATCTCCCGGGAATATTCTGTCAAATTTGATTTTTATGCTGAAACAAGGAAGGTACAGTAAACTTGAAGTGGTTATCGGGCTGGTTCTTGGCATCACAGCGCTTGGCCAAGCGGAGGAATCACGCCGGCACGATGCCGTGGTCGAAGCCGTTGGACAGGTCATGCCGGGTGTGGTCAACATCGCCACCAAGACTCGGATGCAACGGGTGCGGTATTATTACGACTGGTGGCGCGACAACTGGGCACCCTACGCACAGGAATTGCCGCCGCAGGAGAGCGCCGGCTCCGGCGTCGTGGTGGATGCATCCGGCTATGTGCTCACCAACGACCACGTTGTCAAGGATGCCGACGAAATCTGGATCAAGATTAACGCCGGCTCCGGCGAAGCCAAGGTGTACCAGGCTCAGACCGTCGCCGGCAGCTTGACCACGGACATTGCACTGCTCAAAATCACCCCGGAAGAACCGGGCGAAACCTTTGCTGCAGCCAGCTTTGCCATCGACGACGATCTGTTGCTCGGAGAAACAGTGCTCGCGTTGGGAAATCCGTTCGGCCTTGGTGGCTCGGTCAGCCGCGGCATCCTAAGTTCGAAGAGTCGCCGCGCCGAGACAGGAGGCAACAAGCTGGACATTCCCGACTGGCTACAGACCGATGCTTCCATCAATCCCGGCAACAGCGGCGGCCCGTTGATCAACCTCGACGGAAAAATCATCGGCATCAACGTAGCTGTGCTCAAGGAAGGCCAAGGCATTGGGTTTGCAATCCCTGTCAAGCGGGTCAACGAATCGCTTTCACGGATTTTCACTCCGGAGTTCCTCGAGGGAAACTGGTTCGGTGCGGCCATCAATGCGGGAAGCACTCCGCTTAGCGTTGCCTCCGTCGAGCCAAACAGCCCAGCGGCCAAGGCCGGCATTACGAAGGGCGATCAAATCAGCAAAATCGACGGTCACGCCCCTCTCAACTACATTGAGTTTGCCAGCCGATTGCTTAATCAAGACCGCAAGCGAACGGTAAAGTTGCAAATCAATAGGAATAGTAAACTCATTGACAGCACCGTGAAACTGATTCCCGAAAAGGCTTATTTCAACGCCGGACTTATTCGAGAAAAGACCGGCACTACCCTGGAGGCATTGACTCCGGAAGTGGCCCGTGCGCTTGGCTTTACTTTCAGCGAAGGGCTCGTCGTTTCGCAGGTGGACGACGACTCACCAGCCGAAGAAGCAGGACTGATAACGGGCATTGTCATCGTTGCCATCGACGGGCGGAAGGTCAACGATCTCGTTTCCGCCGCAAGGGCAATTGACGGTTCGGCAAGTGGCGAAATCGTGACGCTTGACGTTTTACAGATACGCCGCAAAGGCCTTTTTCTCCGGCGCGCCACCGGCAACGTCACTTTGAAGATACGTTGATATTTCACTCGACACCCACGGTGCGCTCACTACCTTTTTCCATGTTGCCGCTTGGCCAAGCGGCGCTTTTTAAGATGAACCACCGATTATCAGCAGTTTACCTGGCTCTTGGCTTGACCCAGTCCATGACCGCTGCACCACAGCCCTCCGGCCCGCAAACGGACGGAGCATTCCGTAAAGTCATCCTTGTATCCGACCGCGATACAGACGGTGACAAAGAGACCGAGGACACCTTGAAGGATCCTATGGAACTTTCCGTCGCAAGGGATGGACGGGTTTTTTATGTTCAACGAAACGGCGAAGTTCTTTTTTGGAATCCCAAGACAAACAAAACAACCCGCATCGGAACCATTCCAGTTTTCACCGGCCTGGAGGACGGTCTGCTCGGGCTAACGCTCGACCCTGATTTCGACTCAAACAATCACCTGTACCTTTTTTATGCCTCGCCGAACACGGTCACTGAATTCGTCGGAGGCAAGGCACGAAAGAAGGGCTACAACCTCGTGTCGCGTTTCACGCTGAAAGGCGGCGCGATCGACATGGCGTCCGAAAAGGAAATGATACGCATCAAGACCCAGCGCGACGAGTGCTGCCACTCCGGCGGATCGCTGGCGTTTGACGGCAAAGGAAACCTCTACGCATCCGTTGGCGACAACACCAATCCCTTTGCCTCTGACGGGTACGCCCCCATCGACGAGCAGCCTGGGCGTTTTGCGTGGGATGCACAAAAATCGTCCGCAAACCCAAACGACTTGCGGGGCAAAATACTTCGGGTAACTCCGCAGCCGGATGGCTCAATAAAAATCCCCGAGGGTAATCTGTTCGCCAACGCCGAAAAGGACGCGCGCTCGGAAGTGTACGTGATGGGCAACCGCAACCCGTACCGCATTTCGATCGACTCCAGGAACGGATTTCTCTATTGGGGCGAGGTCGGCCCGGACGCAGGCGGACGGCGTGACAATCGTGGCCCTGCGGGATACGACGAGATTAACCAAGCCCGAGTAGCTGGAAACTTTGGCTGGCCGCTCTTCATCGCCAACAACAAGCCATACCACAACTACGATTTCGAAAAGAAACAATCCGGCGAACCATTCGTTCCAGCCGGCCCGGTCAACGACTCGCCGCACAATACAGGCATCCAGCAACTGCCGCCCGCCCAACCGGCGTTCATTTATTACGCCCACTTTCCTTCTGTCCGCTGGCAAACGCTCAATGCCGGCGGCGGGCGCACTGCGATGGCCGGCCCGGTGTACTACTTTGACGGGAAACTCGACTCCCCCACCAAGCTGCCGAAGCAGTACGACCACTCACTGTTCATTTACGAGTGGTCTCGCAACTGGATCATCAAAGTCC
>DASCOW010000518.1:0-16643 GCA_036012205.1 Verrucomicrobiota bacterium | reverse complement strand
GGGATGATCGGCGTTTGCTGTGGCGTGTGCCGGCCGGCGTTCGATGCGGTGAGCAGCATATTGTAAAACCAGCGGTAATCCTTCGGCTCAAAGTCATACCAGCCAAACGTGGGATACCACGTATACACCACTGGCATCGCGAACGTGTAGCCGCACGGGTCGAACTCGTGCGACCATTCACGGTAGCGTGCCTTTTGGTCTGCCAACGCCGGGGCGCCGGGGGTCTCGCGCTCGAAATAGTCGTACCAATACCGGTGGCCGTTGTGCGGATAGACGCCATAGTTGCCGACCAGCGCTTCTGGGAAAAAGCGGATGACATTGTCGCCGAATGCAACGCGCTGCAGTCGGCTCCGAATCTTCCGAAGCTCAATCTGGAATTTGCGGAAATTATCAATGTCCGGCACGTGCTCGCGGCAGCGGCGGCAGCGCTTCGAACTGGCCCAGGCGTCGTTCCACTCGATTGGCCCATCGATCTCCCAGTCCGCAAAGACAAAATCCGTTGCGACCCCTGCGGACTTGTATTTTTTTAGGAACGCCTCGATCCGTTGCCGAATCACCGGGATGCGATGCTCCAGTGTGAACGGGCATCCCATTGTCCCTCCAAACGATTTCTCGGCAAATGGCATGCCTTCTTCATCGACGTGCTGGGTTTTTGCCGTGCCATCAAAAAAAGAGTGCAGGCACCCCGTGGCATCCACCGCCACGGGCATGCCGATGCGTTGCTGCATCGCGCCGATCCGCAGTCCTTCCTTCAGCAGCGCTTCAAACGAACTCGCACTCCATCGCACTGAGTAGCCGATGCCTCGCTTGGCCAACTCGTCCAGCGCCTTGGCCGTCTGGTCATCGGGCAGGCCGGAGAGCGACCCGCCGATTGGCAGCACAAACAGCGGCAACCGTCCGCCTCGGGGCGTTGCCAGCGGTTTGGTGTTATCGAGCACAATCCGGAGGTTCCCGGGCCATGTCTCAGGGGACTGTGCGGTGGCCGCTTGGCCAAGCGCAGCGAAGAGAAGCAGAAACAGAAGGCGTTTCATCGGCGAGCAAGCGTCCTGCCTAAAGCGCGCCGGGTCAACTTCGCTTTAGTCCCAGTTTAGAGAGTTTGACCGTGGTTGGAAAGGGATTTGCCCATGGTCTGTCCCGTTTGTTCGGGGGTTTGAGGGCTGTTGCCCTTGGTATAGGCGGTTTAGCCCAGTCTGTGCCGCTGTTGATGGGTTCAGGGTGAAGGGCAGAGACGGGCAAAAAAGTTCATTTTTTGCGTGCAATCGGGGCGGGGGATGGTATCCCGTGCGCCGACCTATGAGCAACCCAATCGCCCGAATTAATGGTGAACTCCCTGCAGTGGGCCGCTTGGCATTGTCCGCAATTGCAGCAGCGACCGTGACAACCCATGCGGTGGAGTTCGAGAACGACGTCATCGAGGGCAACTTCGACACGACGCTAAGTTACGGGGCCTCGTTCCGAACGTCGGACGCGGAGCTGGACACGATCGGCATCGCCAACGGTGGTACGCGCTATTCCGTGAACGGCGACGACGCCAATCTCAACTACGACACCGGCCTGTTCTCGAACGTGGCCAAGGGCACGCACGACTTGGAGCTGGGATTCAAGCAGTTCGAGGACGTGAGTCTGTTTTTGCGCGGCACGTACTTTGTTGATTTTGAGAACATCCGGGGCGACAGCCCGTTGTCCGACTCGGCTCAGCGCGAGGTGGGGCGCGAAATGGAGCTGCTCGACGCCTACATCTCCTACGACCTGCCGACCTCCATTCCGGTGAACATCCGCCTGGGCAACCAGGTGCTGAGCTGGGGCGAGAGCACGTTCATCCAGAACGGCATCAATGTTATCAATCCGGTCGACGTGACGAAGTTTCGCATCCCGGGCTCGGAGCTGCGCGAGGCGCTGCGGCCGGTGCCGCTGCTGTCGGTGTCCCTGCAGGCGACGGACAACCTTACGCTGGAGGGCTTTTACCAGTTCAAGCAGGAGGAGATGGAGGTCGATCCGGCGGGAAGTTATTTCAGCACGAAGGATTTTGTCGGGCCTGGCGGGCAGTATGCGATGATCGGGTTTGGCAGCTTTGGGCAGCCGGACATGGATAGCTGGGTGGACAATCCGCTTTACGGGCTGCTCGAGGGCGAATCGGCTCGGGTGCCCACTATCTCAAATCCGGGGTTCAACCCGGCGCTGCCGCCGAGCGCGGCCAACGCGCCATTCCTGCCGTCGCACGCGGCAGCGATCCCGCGCGGCAAGAGCAACCGCGCCAGCGACAGCGGACAGTTTGGCCTGGCGGCGCGTTATTTTGCTGAGGGGCTCAACGATACGGAGTTCGGTTTTTACTTTATCAACTATCACAGCCGCCTGCCGTTGGTCAGCGCAATGACTGGGCGCGATATCCTTAGCGAATTGGAGCCAACAATTAATATGATCAAGGGTGGAATTGGCCAGATTGACGGTTTGTTAACCCAGGTCACCGGCGGCTTGGCTCAGGTGGACGGCGGGCTGGCGCAGGCTGAGGCCGGTTTGGTCCAAGTAAACGGGGCTATTGCCCAACTCGAGGCGGCAAATCCCAACAGCCCGGATTTGGCCGCTCTAAAAACGCAACAGGCAACTATCGTTGGCCAGAAGGAAGGGCTCTTGGCCCAGCAGACAGAACTGATGGCCAATCAGGCTGTCCTAAACGCTGAACGTGCCGGTTACGCAGGGCAGTTGAACGGTCTCCAAACCCAGTTGCCTCAGCTTTATGTTGGCACGGCGCGGTACATTTTCGAGTACCCGGAGGATATCCAGCTGTACGGTGTCAGTTTCAACACCGAGATCGGGGCGACTGGTATCTCGCTGCAGGGCGAAGTGTCGTACCGGCGCGATGTGCCTCTTCAGGTGGATGATGTGGAGTTGCTGCTCGCCGGCCTCACGCCGGCCAAGCCCACGCTCGGCAACATCGGCCTGATCCCGGTGGTGGACACGAACGGCGATGGCGTGCCGGACATGGGCAACCCCGCTTGGCAGGGCCGCAGCATGACACAGCTTGGCCAGCAGGATTTCAACAGTTACGTGCGTGGCTACCGCGAGTTCGAGGTGTGGCAACCGCAATTCACCGTGACCAAGCTGTTCGGCCCGACACTCGGCGCCTCGCAGTGGGTGATTGTGGGCGAGGCGGCCGCGACGTTGGTCCCGAATTTGCCGAGCAAGGATGTGCTGCGTTTTGACGGTCCCGGCACGGCACTCAGCGGGGATTCGTTGGCCCCGGCGATACTCGCGTCGGTGGGCCATGCGCGGGATCATTACGAGCCTGCCAGCGCGTTTGCGGACGACTCCTCTTGGGGCTACCGCCTGGCAGCGCGGATTGATTATCTGGATGTGTTTGGCGGCGTGAACCTCTCGCCGGCCATTGCGTTCGCGCACGACGTCGATGGCAACACGCCGCTGCCGTTGGGCAACTTCCACGAGGATCGCAAAAGCGTGACAGTGGGCGTGACGGCCACGTACCAGAACTCATGGCAGGGTGCCATCAAGTACACCGAGTTCTTTGGCAATGAGGATTACAATCTCATGTACGACCGGGACTTCCTACAGGCGATGATTCAATACTCCTTCTAATCCAAAACTGATTTACAATGAAACGCAACACTGGTTTTTATCTGATTACAGCCGCCGCAATGGCCGCGGGTCTGGCCACAGCGGCTGCCCAAAGCGCCTCGGACTTGGGCGGCAAACTGACTCCGCTCGGCGCCGAGAAGGCCGGCAACGCCGCCGGCACCATCCCCGCCTGGGAGGGGGGCATCACACAGCCGCCGGCCGGTTACAAGTTGGGCGATCACCATCCCGATCCGTTCGCAGGCGACAAATCAAGCGCGACCATCACATCGGCCAATGCAGACCAATACGCCGCCAATCTTTCCGAAGGACACAAGGCGCTCCTGACCAGGTACGCCTCCACCTACAAGATGCCGGTGTACCCCACCCGCCGCAGTGCCTCCGCGCCGCAGGATATTTATGATGCCACCAAGGCCAACGTCGGGTCCGCCAAGCTGGCGGACGGTGGCAACGGTGTGTCGGGGGCTTCCCGTGGTGCTCCGTTTCCGCTTCCGAAAAACGGGCAGGAAGTGATCTGGAATCATCTGCTGCGCTACCGCGGCCTGGGTGGGCTGCGTAAGGTCGGACAGGTCGCCCCGACTCGCACCGGCAACTACACGCTGGTGCAACTCGAGGAAAAATTCCTGTGGAACTACCACCAACTCGGTGCCGCCACGGAGAGCGTCGGCAACGTGCTGGCCTACTTTGAGCAAAAAGTCACAGCGCCTGCCCGTTTGGCCGGGACAATCCTGATGGTGCACGAGACGCTTGACCAAGTGAAGGAGTCGCGCCGCGCCTGGGTGTATAACACCGGGCAGCGCCGTGTGCGCCGCGCGCCGCAGGTCGCTTACGATAACCCCGGCACGGCGTCGGACGGCATGCGCACCAGCGATCAGCTCGACATGTTCAACGGCGGGATCGACCGTTACGACTGGAAACTCGTCGGCAAACGGGAGGTCTATGTGCCGTACAATTCCTACAAGCTGCATAGCGACAGCCTGAAGGTGGCCGACATCGTCACCCCGATGCACATCAACCAAGAGCACGCCCGCTACGAGTTGCACCGCGTGTGGGTGGTCGAGGCCACACTCAAGGAGGGCAAGCGCCACATTTACGCCAAGCGCCGTTTTTATGTGGATGAGGACAGTTGGGGTGTGCTGGTTGTGGATCAGTACGACAACCAGGGCCGCCTATGGCGCGTGTCCGAGGGGCACAGCATCAACTACTACGACATCCTCAGTTTCTGGTCCACGCTTGAAGTGCACATGGATCTTTTGTCCGGGCGTTATCTGGCGCATGGTCTGGACAATGAAAACAAGATGTACGATTTCTCGTACCAGTCCAAGGCTGGTGACTACACGCCGGCGGCTCTGCGCCGCAGGGGCCGCCGTTAAAGCAAACCATTGATTGGTGAGTCATCTCTCCAACCAACCCAACCAACCCGAAGACGGGCCGGGGTTCGCCCCGGCCCGTTCTTGTTTGTTGAGGGGGGTAAGTTTCAAGATTCAAGTTATCAGTAATGTAGTGTCGCATTTCGATTGCCGCCGCACTCCAAATTGGCCAAGAGGCTTGGCCGTTGTTGTACTGTTGCTCATCGGCTTGGCCAAGGCAGACGCGCAGCCGGTCGATGGCGATGCCGTCGTCGCTCGCTTGGCTAAGCGAGCGCTGCTGCTCGACGTTCATGGCTGGGGCGAACGCGCCTTGGCTGTTGGTGATCGTGGCCACATCCTTCTCACAACCGACAGCGGTCACAGTTGGCGGCAAGTCGCCGTGCCTACCCGCCGCACTCTTACTGGTGTGTTCCTCGTTGACGAACAGGTCGCCTGGGCGGTGGGGCATCAGTCGGTGATTCTTAAATCCAGCGATGGCGGCGAGACGTGGGTCAAGGCTAACGCCGAAAACGATCCCGAGACCGGCTATCTCGACGTACTTTTTCTCGATGCCAAGACCGGATTCATCGTCGGTTCGTACGGCAAATTCCTCTCGACGAGAGACGGTGGCAACAATTGGACCGAGGCGAAACAGGACGACGACCCGCACTTCAGCCACATCATCCCCGCGCCGGACGGCGGCCTGTGGTTGACCGGCGAATACGGTACTGTGTGGCGCAGCGCCGACCGGGCCAAGCGCTGGGAATCGGTGGTAACGCCGTACGAGGGTACGTTCTTCGGGGCACTGCCTTTGGCCAAGGGCGGTGCGGTGGTGTTCGGTTTGCGCGGCAACATCTTTCGCAGCGAAGACGGAAAGGCGTGGAAACAGGTCAAGTCGCCGACGAAGGCGCTGCTGCACGGCGGCCTAGCCCTGGCCGATGACCGGCTCGTGCTCACAGCCGATGCCGGCCAACTGTTGGTGAGTGCTGATGAGGGACGCACGTTCCGCATGTCAACCTGGCCGGGCGGTGCGGCGGCCACGGCAACAAGCCTTTGGCAGGCGAACGATGGTGGCCTGTTGCTGACGAGCGACAAGGGCGTGCATCGGCTCGAGTTGGCCGGCCTGAAAACGGAGGCGGCGAAATGAGCGGCTCCGGTTTTTCCGCGTGCGTGGAGCAGTGGGTGTTTGGGTGTCGCAAGCTGATGCTGGCGGTATTCCTATTGGCGACAGCCGTGCTGTTTGGGTTTGCCACGCAGACGAAGATTGATGCCGGCTTTGAGAAACAACTTCCGCAGGGGCATCCGTACATCGAGACGTTCACGAAATACCAGTCGCAGTTTGGCGGTGCCAACCGTGTGATGATCGCGCTCATGGCCAGAGACGGCGATATTTTCACGCCGGAATATTTTGAGAAACTCGAGGCGGTGACGCAGGAGATGTACGGCATGCCGGGTGTCGATCAGTCGAGTGTCACGTCACTCTTCACGCCGAACGTCCGGTTCACGGAGGTGGTCGAGGACGGTTTCACCGGCGGGAACGTTTTGCCGTCCGATTTCATGCCGACGCCCGGGGGCTTGGCCAAGGTGCGCGAGAACGCGCTCAAGTCGAACTACATGGGTCGGCTTGTGACCGACTCGTTCAACGGCTCGATGGTGATGGCCAACCTACTCGACATTGATCCCGATACTGGCGAGCGACTCGACACCTTTGCCTTGGCCAAGCGGCTTGAGGTGTTGCGCACGAAGCACGAGTCGGACGCAGTCAGCGTGCACATCATCGGCTTCGCCAAGGTGATGGGCGATGTCCGCGACGGGGCGCTCAACGTGGTGTTTTTCTTTGGCGTGACGGTGGTGCTGACTTCGCTGCTGGTCTGGTTTTATGCGCAGTCGTTTTGGTTTGCGGCGCTACCGCTGGGCTGCTCGATCTCGGCGGTTGCGTGGCAGCTTGGACTGTTGAACCTCCTCGGCTACGGCATCGATCCGATGTCGATCCTTGTGCCGTTCCTCATTTTTGCGATTGGCGTGAGCCACGGCGTGCAGATGGTGCGGGCGTTTCGTGCCGAGTTATTCGAGGGTGACAGTCCGCTCGGGGCGGCGCGCAGTGCATTTCGGCAGTTGCTCGTGCCTGGCAGCGTGGCGTTGATCACTGACACGATTGGATTTGTCACCATTCTACTCATCCCGGTGCCGACAATTCGCGAACTGGCCATCGCGGCGAGCCTCGGCGTGGCTGTGATCATCCTGACGAACCTGCTGCTCCTGCCGCTGCTGTTGTCGTACCAAAAACCGCACGCCGGTTACCGCGAGAGTGTGGCCCGGCGCAAGGTGTGGACGAATAAGATTTGGCGTGCCGTTGCGCATCTATCGGGTCCCAAGGTTGCGGCCGTGTTGGTGAGCGCGTGCGCAGTGATGTTTGCACTTGGTTTTTCGCAGGCCAAGCGCGTGGAAGTCGGCGACCTGCACCAGGGTGTGCCGGAGTTGCGGCCGGACTCACGCTACAACCGTGACAGTGCCATGATCACAGGTAACTTCAATCTTGGCGTGGACATCCTCATCGCGTTCACCGAGACGGTGAAGGATGGCTCGGTGGACTACGCGGTGATGGAGTTACTCGACCGTTTTGAGTGGCATTTGGCCAACGTCGAGGGAGTGAAAAATGTCATGGGCTTGGCCGGTATCGCGCGCACGATCAACTCCGGTTACAGTGAGGGCAGCCTCAAGTGGCGCGTGTTGCCGCACAACCGCGACATGCTGGCTCAATCGGTCGGGCGCGTGGAGACGGCGACTGGCCTGACGAATCTTGACGGCAGCGTGTTGCCAGTGATGGCGTTCCTTGAGGATCACAAGGCGGAAACATTGCGCCGCATCATCGCTGCCGTGAAAGCGTTCGACAAGGAGCACGGGACGAAAAAAGTGCGGTTTCGCCTGGCCGGCGGCAACGCCGGGGTAATGGCAGCAACCAACGAGGTCGTCGATGCGGCGCAGTTTCCAATTTTGATTTACGTGTACGCCGCCGTGGCGCTGCTGTGCTTCGCCAGCTACCGCTCAATTAAGGCGGTGTTGTGCATCGTGCTGCCGCTGGCGCTGGTGTCGGTGCTGGCGCACAGCCTAATGCACGCGCTGGAGATCGGCCTGAAAACTTCGACGCTGCCGGTGGTGGCGCTGGGTGTCGGCGAGGGGGTGGACTACGGGATTTATTTGTTCAGCTGTTTCATGGCACAGCGGCGCAGGGGGCTTTCTTTTTCAGAGGCGATGAATGCGGCGATGAAGCAGGTTGGCAGCGCGGTGGTGTTCACCGGCCTGACGCTCTCGGTCGGCGTCGGCACGTGGGCGTTTTCGGCGCTGCAGTTTCAGGCCGACATGGGCATCCTGCTGATGTTCATGTTTTTGATGAACATGGTGTTCGCGATCCTGTTGCTCCCTGCGATCGCACGGCTGCTCTACCGCTCATAGTGCCTTAATCCGTTCCTCGACGAATTGCCGAATCAACGCCACTTCGGCTTCGCCTTGGATGTTGTGTTCTTTCTCGAACACCTCCCATTGCATTTGGATGCCCCCGGCCTGAAGTTGCTCTATTTGCGCTTTGGTTTTGGCAAGCGGCAGGAGTGGATCGGCTGTGCCGTGCGTGATGAGGAACGCTTGCTCGCCGGCCACTGGCGACTGTTCGGCCACGAGTTGTTCCGGAGCGTGTGCGTAGCCGCTGATGCCGATCAGTCCGGCCAGCCGATGCGGATAGCGCAGCCCCATCTCGAGAGTCATTAGGCAGCCCTGAGAAAAGCCAAGCACAAACGTTTGTTCGGCAGGAAAACCAGCATCGCCCTGCTGGTCGAGCAATTCGAACAACAGGCCGCTGCTGCGTTGCACGCCGGCGTCCGGTTCCCTGATGTCGTACCAAGAGTAGCCACCGTAATAGTCGTCCGGCGCGTTGACGAGTAGGGTGTTGAGCCTTGGATTGGCCAGCATGCGGGGCAGCCACCGGAAGCCTTCCATGCTGTCGCCCAACCCGTGCAGCACCACCATCAGCCATTTGGAGTCCGCCTCGGTGGCGGGAATCAGTTCCGTATCCAACACGGCGGTAGTGTAGCGGGTGGGAGGCGCGAGCCAAAGCGGGAATAAAAACTCAAGTTTTTCCGGCTTAAGTCGACAACAGAGATGATTATGCAGGTTGCTGCTGTCCAATATTCCGCGCAAAAATTGTTTCAATCGGCTTGGAACAGTTTGGGGAAATCGATGACGGCTGATCCTGCGGAGGCGGTGCGATTGCGCATCAAATCCAGGCAGGAATCCATCGTGGCGGCCAAGTTGCTTCAGGTTGCCAATGAGAACGACGCGCACGTTCTCGACATGGTGGCTTGAGTCGTTGCGGCTTAGCCTAGACCGTCTTCGTAGTCCGCGTTTGCGAGCGCCGATTGGCCAAGCGCTTGGTCGAGTGGATCGACCTCCCTGGCGCTAAAGCCAAGGTGCGAGTGTCGTCGCCATCCCTCGGCGTGTTGAAAACGCCCGGATGCCATGCCAAGTGCCAGCGACATTTCTTCCATCGCCATCAGGTAGGAGTCCATCCCTTGACTGACGTCGAGCCACTCCTTCTGGCTGCGATGCACTGCCAGTGCCTCCCGTTTGGCCAGAAAAATGTCCGTGGTATCGACAAACAGCCCGGGCACAAAACGGCGCCGAAGGCCATCTCGCAGGCCGTGGGGCATCCCGTGATACACGGCCACTTCGCCGTCCACTGTCGGTCGGGCAGGATCGACGTCGAAGTTGGGCATGCCACGCGCGAAGGCGGCTGTCACCGCCAGGCGCGAGGTGTTGGTGTGATCCTCCATGTAATCCTCCGGTGAGTGCGTCAACACGATCGACGGATTGACCTCGCGAACGATCGAGGCCAGATGGCGCAGATGCCGGAGGTCATAAAGAATCTCGAGATCCCGGGAAATCGGCGGATGAAATATGGCCCCGAGCAGGCTGGCGGCCTCCTGTGCCTCTGCCAGACGCTTGGCTTCAGTCTCTTCTGCGCTTAGGCTGACACTGCCGCAATTGCCGCTGGAGAGGTTCAGGTAATGCGTTTCCCAGCCTGCCTCACGCAGCAGCAACAGCGTGCCGGCCATCATGAACTCGATGTCGTCCGGGTGCGCGGCGATGGCGATGGCAGTCCGCCGGGGCTGGTCGGTCGAATCAGGCACGCAACTCGGAAAGTTTCACCGGCCGATTTTTCTTCGCGGACAGGTCGGCGGCGAAGATGACCTCGTGCGTCCGGGTTGCTGTGGCGAGGTCGGTCAGTGGCATCGCTTTTCCCCTGGCCAAGGCGGTGAAGAACGCCTCGAACTGGGTCTGGAACGGGTGGTCGCTCACGTCACCGGAGTCCACCAGTTTCATCGACAACTCGCTCCATGTGTTTTTGTCGAGCCCGCCGAGTTTGTTTGAGTGAAACTTGTCGTCCAGTAGACTGCCCTCGCTCCCGACGAGGTGCGTGTGAAAATAATACGGCTGGATGCAGTCGATGACCGACGTGGTCTTGCCGATGCGCCCGTCCTTGAACTTGAGGATCGTCACGCTGCTTGTGTCGTACTCGTATTTTTTGAAATCCCGGTTCGCCGAGCCGGTGGAGTAGCTACTGACACTCTCCACCGCGTCGCCCATGCAGAGCAGCAGCGCGTCGAGCGCGTGGCATCCGGCCGAGAGCAGGCTGCTGCCGCCAGCATTGCGCTTGGTGTTCCAGCGGAACTGCCCATACCACGGGCCGATGCCATGGTAGTAGTCCACTTCGCCGTAGTGGATTTTCCCCAGCAATCCGCGGTCGATCACCGCCTTGGTGGCGAGGAATTGGCTGGAGAAACGGCACTCAAAACAGACGCATGTCTGCACGCCGGCCTTGGCCACGGCCTTCTGTATCGCCCGCAAATCCTTCAGGTTCAGCACAACCGGCTTCTCGATGATGAGATGCTTGCCAGCCTCGGCGGCGGCGATGACCTGCTGCGCATGCTGGTACGGGTAGCTGCACACCGAGACTACGTCGATCGCCGGGTCAGCGAGCATTTTTTTGAGGCTGGTGTGGCACTGGATCTCGCCGTTGTGCGCCTTGCTGAGTTCTGCTGGGTTCAGCCTGCGCGACGAGCAGACCGCCGTGACCTGTCCCCGGCCGGTGGCATTAATCGCGTCGATATGCGCGCCGGCCACCCACCCGTAGCCAATCACGCCAACATTGAATTTTTTCATGAGTTCCGAATTTCCAGAGCCCCGATGCCACAACGAACCCGCCCAATTGTCAACTATTGTGTGGCGGCATGAATCGTGCAACTATTCCCCTTGTCAGGCTTTGCTGTGTAACCGGTTTGCCGGTTGCGCCGTCTTGGTTTGCTTACGAGGAAAGAACGAATCAGGCTTATGTCAAAAACCAAAACAAACATCTCCCCCGACTGTGGTTGCTCCACCGGCGACTGCCAGCCCACGCGCCGCCAGTTTTTTAGCCGGGGCGCCCAGTCCATCGCTGCCATCGGCGTGGCCGTCCAGACCGGCTCGACCGCCCGGGCGACGCGGCCCAGACCGCTCGGTTGGCTGCCAACTGGTCTCGAGCAGACACGCGATATGACTGCGGCCGACGGCTTGGTTTACGTCGTTGGCGACTCGGCTGTAGCCGTGCTTAAGCCAAGCGGTGTGTTATTGCGGAAGATTCAGTTTGCCGAGATACCTCGCTGCCTTGCGGTGGCCAAGCGGCGGCTGATCGTCGGCTATCGTGACTGGGTGTTGCTCTGCGATCTGGACGGCAACACGCAGGCCGAAACCAAGCGCTTGGCCAAGGACGCCGCGTTGACCAGCCTAGCCGTGGCCGGGGATGGCTCGATCTACGCTGCGGATGGTGGCAGCAGTTCCATTTGGCGCATCAGTTCCGGCGGCGAGGTGCTCGATCGCCTGGCCGGTGGCAAGGGCGAACGGTTTACCGTGCCTAAGTCGTTCTTCCCGATCACATGGGCTGACGATGGCCTGGTCGTCGCGCATCCGGGCCGCCATCGTGTTGAGCGTTACGATGCCGACGGCGAGTTGTTGGCGCGCTGGGGCAAACGTTCCCGCGGGCTCGACGGCTTTTCCGGTTGCTGCAATCCGGTGAGTGTGGCGGTGACCAGCGGCGGTGAGTTCGTGACAGCCGAGCGCGGCCAACCGCGCATCAAGCTGTTCGGTAAGGACGGTCAATTCCGCACGGTGATCGCCGGTCCGGAGGCGTTCGATGTGACCGAACACAAGCAAGTGGACACCGGCGCCGAGTTGGCCACCTGCCAAAACGGCGGCATTGAGGTGGCGTTGCTCGGCGACCGAGTCGTCGCGCTCGACCACACCACAGCGTCATTCCGACTGTTCGATCTGGCGTGAACACTCTTACAAAAATACCCGTATGCCTCGCTGCGCTTTGCCTCGGCATCGCGCTTGGCCAGGCGGCGGAGGAGGAAGCCAAGCCGGAAGGCACGCACGCCGAGATTGAGCCGATCCAGTTTGGTAAACATTCCAGCGGCAAGCCGATCACCATCAAGACCATTGCGATGAGCCGCGACGGCGACCTGCTCGTCGGCATCTCGTGGGGCGAAGGCGAGATGGAGTTTGCCAAGCCGCGCGAGGATGACAGTGGCGGCCAACAGCGTTCCGGCGACCGACGGCGTTCCGGTGGCCAGCAGCGTTCTGGCGGCCTGATGCGGGCGTTGCCGGTATTGAAGGCACTGGACGAGAACGGAGATGGCGAGATATCGACCGGTGAAATCGAAAAAGCCGAGGTGGCCTTGACCTCGCTCGACAAAAATGGTGACGGCAAATTGAGCGGCGACGAAGTGCGGCCCTCTCCGCGCATCGGCAGCCAACGCGAACGCCGACCCGGCAGCCCGGAGCAGGGGACCGAAAAGTCGGGCGAGGAGATCAGCCGCATACTGGAGTTTGGCACCGAGGATGAAATTGCCGATCTGGCTCGCGAAGCCAGCTCGCGACAGTTCATGGAGGCATTGCGCAAGATGGGTTCCGGTGACCGACGCAAGGTCATGAGCGCGTTGCCGGAAGAGGTGCGCAGCCGGATGAGACAGGCGCGGGGCCAGGCAGGCGTCCGGCGTCAGGGCGGTCAAGGCCAGAGTCAGAGGAGTCGTGCCGGTCGCACAGGTGGCGACAGCGGTGAACGCCGGGGCAACCGTCCACCCCTCTCGGTGGATGACATATACGAGCACACCTACGGCATCCGCGTGATCGGCGCGGACGGTTCGATCAAGGCCGAGTGGCCTATGCCGGATGACGGGCCGCACCCAAAAATGATCCACGTCTGTGACGATGGCACCGTGTACGTCGCCGGCCACGGCAAAATCGCGTCGTACAGTGCCGAAGGCAAACGCACTGTATTGGTGGACATTGATGCGATACACGACACAAAGGCGCTTGCCAGTGGACTCTTCGTTAGCGATGAGCATGTCTTTCTTGCCGTTGGCATGGGCAACAGCATGCGGGCAACGGAGGATATTTACCGGTTCAATCGCGACCTAACCGGCGCCAAAAAAATTATCGAGCAACAGTACGGCTGCTGCAGCCACATAGACATGCAGGTGATGAATGGCGAACTTCTGGTCGCCGAGAACGCGCGACACCGCGTCAACCGTTTCGACTTCGACGGCAAACCTCTTGGTAAGTGGGGCAAACGTGACCGCATCGGCATCGAGGGCTTCGCCGCCTGCTGCAATCCGGTCAACATCGACATCGGCCCGGATAACGTCCTCTACACTGCTGAGTCCGGCATCGGCCGCATCAAGACGTACACCCCCGGTGGTAAGTTTCTCGGTGTAGTTGGCCATGTGGACACCACCGAGTACGACCGGGGCAGCCGTCTGGCCTCACAGACCTGCCACATCCCCATTGAGGTCAATCACGACGCCAGCCGCGTGTACGTGGTGGACGTCCGCGCCAACCTCATCCGCGTGCTGGCTCCGAGAGAAAAATGATTCGGTACGCCGGTTTTTTTCTCGTGCTCGCGCTTGGTCAGGCGGCGGAACCGCCGGTGCAAGTGGTGGTGATGGATCCGCTCGCGCTGCCGCTCTCCTGTTCTTGCGTTGAGAGTGTTGGCCAGCGTCGCTACGACCAACTCGCCGCTCATCTTGAGCAAACGACAGGCCGCCGCTTCAAGCTGACGTTTGAGGAAAGTCTCGATCTGGCGTTACGCCGCATTCGCTCGAAGCCGGATTTCATCATCGGCAAGGATGCGATGGTGCGCTTTGACGCCGGGCGGCTCAGGCTGACGGTCACCCCGCTCGCCGACCTTACTGACCGCGACGGCCGCACAACGCAAAGCGGCGTGTTCCTCGTCCGCACCGGTGACCCCGCCAGGCGCCTCGCCGATCTCTCCGGTCGCGCCGTCATGCTCGGCCCGGAAGAGGAGGCTGAGACGCATCAAGCCGCCAAGGCTGCGTTGCAGCAGGCCCGTCTGGCCAAGCCGGCCAAGCTCGACTCGGCCGGGGCGATCGATTCTGGTGTGCTGGCGCTGGGCGACGGCGAGGTGGCCGCCGCTGTGGTGCCCGACTACCTGCCGCCGCTGCTCGTCGGCTGCGGCAAAGTGGATCCCGGCGCGGTGCGCGTGCTGGCCAAGACACCGCCTGTATCCGGTGTTCGGTTGTTTCGCACCGGCACGACTGGCGACGCCTTGGCCAAGCGCGTGGCGGTGGAGGTCACCACCTTGGCCAAGCGGAAGGATTTGCTCGCCGCGCTCGAGTCGGCCAACGGCTTCGTGAAGCCGCTTGGCCAAGCGACGGCGTGGGCGGACTGGCGTGGGCCGGGCCGCCTTGGCCAGGCGCCCGGTTTGCCGAAAAAACTGCCTGAGGTGCTGCGCAAAATCTGGTCGGCCAAGCTCACCGGCCCGGCTGTCGCCGGCCCGGCGGCCACGGCGGAGCGCGTCATCATCCCCGACAAAAACGAGGACGCCACTCGCGACCTGTTCCGCTGCCTCGACGCCGCCGCCGGCAGCGAAATCTGGCGGCTGGACTACGCCGCCGCTGGCGATATGGATTACAGCAACTCACCCCGCGCGACGCCGGTTGTTCACGACGGCCTGGTTTATCTGCACGGCGCGTTGGGCGATCTGCACTGCGTTCGCCTCGACACTGGCGCCGTTGTTTGGCGGACGAACTACTACCGCGACCACGGGGCCAAGCGGCTGACGTGGGGCTCGAGTTCGTCGCCGCTGATCGTGGATGACATACTGATCATCAACCCCGGAGCCCGCGATGCCTCGGTGGTCGCGCTCGACCGGAAAACAGGCAGGCTGATCTGGAAAACATCCGGCCACGCCGCCGCCTACTCGGCATTCGTTGTGGGGAAACTTGGCGGCCGGCGGCAGGTCATCGGCTACGACTCGGCGAGCCTCGGCGGCTGGGATCCGGCCACCGGCGGACGGCTTTGGGAGCACGTGCCGCACGAGGGGGCGGATTTTAACGTCACTACCCCGCTTATCCACAATGGCCAACTGCTGCTTGCCACCGAAAACAACGCCACACGGCTGCATCGTTTTAGTAAAAACGGAAAGCTTATTACCAAACCGGTTTTGTCCAATCTTAAACTAGCACCGGACACCTGCTCGCCGGTCATCGTCGGCGATCGTGTGTTCGCCACCGCTTACGGCGAGATGTATTGCCTCGACTTGAAAGATAGCATGAAAACTGTGTGGGTGGCGGAGGATGACATGTTTTATGACCACTCGAACTTGATTGGTGGTAACGGGCGCATTTTGGTCTGGACGAACAGCGGCGATCTGCTCCTGCTCGACGCTGCTGCAAACGAGTTCAAACTGATTCGCCGGTTGCGCCCTTTCGGTGATGCCAGTGCCGATTCGATGTCCCATCCCGCTATCGTTGGGAACCACCTCTACCTTCGCGGTCTCGACGAGCTCGCCTGCTTTGAGTTCGAGCGAGAATAATTAGCCCAATGACTTGAGCACTTCGGGGTCGCGGACGTCGATCCAGCGGCCTTCGATTTTTGCGCCGGCGATGGATTCGTTGGCGTCGATCATGGTGGCAATGGCGTCGGTCAGTTCGTACTCGCCGCGTGGGGATTTTTGCAGCCTGGCCGTGTGCTCGAACATGACGGGGCGAAAGATGTAAATGCCGGCGTTGTACCACATCGGTTCGCCTTCCTTTAGCCAACCGTCGGCGCGGAGTTGGTCGAGTTGATCGACGCTCGGTTTCTCAACGATCTTGCGGAGGCAAAACTGGTCGTCGAAAAAGTTGATCGCCCCCTTGGTCACGTCCTCGCCCGGCGTCACGGTGATGAGGCCGGAAAACTCTCCCTGGCCAAAGCGCTCGACCATGGTCGCGTACGTCTCCGGACGCACGAGGATGTCGCCGTAGGTCAGCAGGAACGGGTCATCGCCGACGAAGTGCTTGGCCAATTCCGGCGCCTTGCCGGTGCCGTCCTGCATTTCCTGCCGCGCGTAGCTGATAGTAAGGCCAAGCGCCGAGCCGTCGCCGAAATGTTGCTCGATGATCTCGGCTTTCCAGCCGGTGATGATGCAGAACTCGCGCACGCCCAGCGTGGCGATGCCGCCGATGATATGCTCGAGGATCGGCCTGCCCTCGACCGGCAGCATCGGCTTGGGCAACTCGTCGGTGAGTGCCCCCATTCGGGTGCCTTTCCCGGCGGCAAGGATGACGGCCTTCATGCGCCGAACTTGTCGAACATCAACGCGTTGGCCTGCATCAGGCG
>DASCOW010000517.1:0-7282 GCA_036012205.1 Verrucomicrobiota bacterium | reverse complement strand
CGAAAGCCACATAAGCAGCCGCGGCACCGCCGTATCCCCGGGCGTGTGTGGTGCCACTCCAGTAGAATGGGTAGTTGATTTTTCCCTGGCCGTCACGAATAGGCGTCACGCTGAAGACGGGATCGATAGCAGCCGATTGAGTTGTATCCGGCGAGCGCGAGTAGTCCACGATGCTCTGCAACTCCTTGATGTTAGGCAAACGCCAATCGGAATGCCCGGCATATTCCAGATCCTCCGCCCACTTGAGTGCCTGTTCCCAGTTCAATTTTCCATCCTTGTTTTCGCCGGCCTTGAGGTGCCCGCTGTCGTCTTTCATCCAAGTCAGGCCGGTTGCACGATCGGTGACGGTCCCGTTGCCATTGTCTTTAAAGGAATTCTTTCCGTAATCGTTATTGCCCCGCACATAGAGAACGTAATAGGTCTTTGCGTTGCCACGCCGGCGGCCCGGCGGCCCGATGGGATACCCCTTGATGCGCCCGTCTGCGAAATTCACACCGAACAGGGTCTCGTTGCCGCGCATGGTTGTACTGACATACTTCGTGCTGGTCGCAAACTGCGAATCAATGATCCGCTCAGCACGAGCAGCGTTGCCGTACTGGAACTTGAAATAGGCAGTGTCAATGAACGGCTTGAGTTTCGATGGATTGTTACTTCGCTGATCGGGATCCACCCCGTTGAAAAGTATCAATGAATACAATTCCTTGATGGTCGGCAACCGCCAGTCCTCATGTCCGCCAACCCGGCAGGCAGAAGCCCCGGCAACCGCCTGCTGATAAGTCTTCTTGGCACCTGGATCCTGCTGCCAAATGAGTCGGGTAACCAGATCCGTCACGGTCCCATCCTTGTTATCGTGGTAAATTGGTTGGTTGCCCTTGTACTGCGCGTCCTGCCCAAAGAACGCCTGCCCGGATTTCGGATAGGCAACCTCTCTTGAGTTGTCATAACTACTCTCCTGCCGGGTATCGACAATCGGATAACCCGCTGCGTAACTGAACGAGTTCAATCCCGTACCACCCACCGCAGCGCCCGCTAGGATCAATGTGGCTAATTTACTGTTCATTCTCCCGTCAGATTATGTTCCAATACGCCGACGGCCCCAAGGCGTTACAAATTAATTGCCACAACTGGATAACAATCCCAGTCGGTGAGATTGCGACGGATTATTCCTCCGGATCCTTGTGAATCTCCGGGCCATTGTTGCCCTGCAATTCCATCACCGCAGCGGCAGCAGCTTTGACTTCTTCAACGTTGCTCAAAATGCTGAAATCCAACTCAAATGTACGCGACTGCCCCGGGCCAAGCTTCGGTACGCGGCCATGTTTGCGCTCGTAGCTACGGTTGTGAGGGAAGCCGGTGCCGGGCTCAATGCCGGTCACGTAGCCGGTGTTTTCCGCCGCGGTGTTCTTCCACTGCGTGAGATACGGCAGTTGCTCAACCGGCCAACTGACCATCACGCCGCTGCCGCCGGCCGGGTCTATCAGCATCGCCGTTGTATTGCCGTCCTCGTCAGCCTTGGGATAAATCTTGTAAACCTCCTCAGTGAAACCCTTGATCGGGCCGGAGTACACTTCCTGCCTGTCGATCGCCTGGGCAGCGTTCTCATTAAACGGAACAATCTTCTTTGCAGCGGAAAGCATTCTGGCGCCCTTGCCAAGCAATGGCCGGCCGAAGTTCGCGTGGTAGATAACCTGGAATTCCTCGTCGAACGCGCCCTTGTTGGTGATCACGTCGCGGATGCGAAACGAGTTCGAGCCCGGCACCGTGCTGATCTCCGTCCAGATTTCGAGGTTCGGTCCGTAGAAGGAAACCTCGTGCACGCGACCGCGGATGCGGATGCGATACGGGGCTTCCCTGTCCACCACCACGATCACGTCCGACGCCGGGATGTTGCCAATCTTGCCGTGCAGCGTCAGGTTCATCGTCGCCTCGTCACCGACGTTGTTGATGAACTGGTCCTCGCCCGGATGCCCGGCGAATGACAGGCCGCATCGAACCATCCACTCGTTGAAACCGTCGAGCCAACCCAGGCCACCGCGGTCGTGCAGATTGATGTGGCTCGGATGCACGACCTCCTTCACCGGTGAATTCCACCCCAGGCGCACGTCGCCGAGCGTGACATCAAGCACGCTCATGCCGCGGGTCGGGATCACGCGAAACTGCAGCCTGCCGTTGTCGACCTCGATCAGGTCGACACCCTCCTGCTTGCCTCCATGAAGCGTTCGTTTGTTGATCGACCAACGAGCGTCACCCTTGTAGCCAGAAAGATCGCTGCTCTTGAGTTGCCAACTCTCTGCGTGCGTGTCGCGCTTGGTGCTTGTCAGGACCTGATAGTGTGGATTCGCTTGGGCAGTTGTTGCGATAGTCATCAAACCAATGGCGATTAATTGTTTCATGGTGCGAGGCCGATGGTAGCAATTGCCTGGGAATTGCCAAGCGCCAACTCTTGCCCGACACTCCCGTCGACGACTTGTCGCCATGATCATCCGAATCCTACTCGCCCTGTTCCTCGCCGCCGCAGCGTTGTTCTGCGTGATTGGTTTCGTGGCGACACTCGAGCCGATGCAGGCCCGGGCGCAGTGGGCTTGGCGGGGGATTTACGGGCTGATTTTCGTCGGCAACATTGCCGGTTTGACACACTTGGTCCGGGGCATTTGCCGCAGATAAACCACCCCGCCAGGCCATCTAATCAGTGATTGCACCGCCGCTTGACCAAGCGTAGCTTGCCGCCAGATGAAAACGCCCAATCACAATCCTCTCTGCTGTCCGCGCTTGGCCAAGGGATTCACTCTGATCGAATTGCTGGTGGTGATTGCCATCATCGCGATTCTCGCCGGGATGCTGCTACCCGCCTTGGCTAAAGCAAAGAGCAAGGCCACGGGCGCATTTTGCATGAGCAACTACAAGCAGTTGCAACTCTGCTGGATCATGTATGCCGGGGACAACAACGACAGCATGCCTGAAAACTCACAACTCCCTGGTGGTGGCAGCCGCTCCGCCTGGTTTAGCCAAGGGCCGACGTGGCTGCACGGCAACGCCTGGACCGATATCGATGACAGCAACATCCGCAAGGGCGTCCTCTTCAAGTACAACGACTCCTCCGGCATTTACAAGTGCCCCGCCGACAAGTCGACAGTCAACGACAAGGGCGAAATCCCGCGCGTGCGAAGCGTATCGATGAACATGTACATGAACTTTCGCTCCAACCCGGAGAACGGGGATTACAACAAATGCTGGCACAAGATCGGCGACATCAAGAATCCGTCCGCCTCCGATGCATTCGTGTTCATCGACGAGCACACTAAGAGCATCCAGCAAAGCGCTTTCGGCTCGAATGCTGGCACATGGACACTGTTCGGCACTGCCAAATGGACGTGGATCAGTTTCCCGGCCACCCGCCACAACAACGGTACAGTACTGTCGTTCGCGGACGGCCACGCAGAGTCGTGGAGTTGGCTCGAACCAAACACAGCCAAAATTTCTGAGAAGCCGGGCTGGATCGTCCTGCAGCCGGGCCAACGCGGTGGTGACCGCGACCTTCAGAGACTCTTCAACGCCATTCCCCAAACCATCCCGGTAAAGTAGGGACAGCGTTCCAAGTTTCAAGCCTCCCGCACTTGGCCACCCCGCGGGCCCCAGAGGGGCGCAATGCGACAATAGTCCGGGGCGTCAGTGCTTCGTGCCCGGCAACGGCCGCTTGGCCAAGCGCACAGCGTTAGCTTTTGCCGATGCAGAACAGCCGACTGTTGGTGCGAATGAACAGGCTTCCGTGCGCCACGGAAATCGTCGCCCGGGTTAGGTCATCGCCCGGTTTTCCCATTTCGGCACGGTGCAAAACCTTGCCACTCTTGGCATCAATCACATGCACGACACCGGCGTGGTTCTGCACATAGAGTTTACCATCCGCGCCGGTGATCGAACCGCGAAAAAGCGACTGGCTCTGCAGGTCGGTCGCCCACTTGGCCTTGCCGGTTTTCGGGTTGATGCGCGAAAGCATCTTGTCGCGCCCCTCTCCATACAGCACAAAAAAGTCATCCTGATAAAACAACGGCGTACAGACATCGCTGGTCAACCCATCGCGGCTTCCCTCGCTGTGCCACAGCGAGCCGCCGCTGCTGATATCGCCCTTAGCCCCGGCACGCAGCGCGTACACCGGCGCACGCTTGGGGGCGCACACCAGTACCACCCCGGCCCCCGCCACCGGCGAGGGCACAAACCGCCAGTGCCCGATGCGTGTCGGGTTCCACGTGCCCCAGCGCCAAAGCTCCCGGCCGTCCCCGGGATCGTGCCCCGTCACACAGTCACCGCCAGCAATGAGAATCTCCTCCCTCCCGCCGTGCATGAACGGCACCGGCGTGCTGTACGCCTCCAGTGACTCGGCCTTGGCCTTCGCTGGGCGATAAACCTTCCACAGTTGCTCCCCAGTTTGGGGATCAAGCCCCAGTATGTACGACCTGCCATTGTCCTGCCCTCGGCCGTGAACCTTGGAGTCCCGATGCAACACCTGCAGGTACAGCGTGCCGCCATGGAGCAACGGACTGCTCGCGGGCGTCCACTGATACGCAAACTCACCATGATCCTTCTCAATGTTTTTAGCCCACAGTTTTTTGCCATCGGCCGTGTACGTCGCCAACGCGCCGTTGCCGTAGTAAAAACTCACGAGCTGCCCATCCGTCACCGGAGACGGAGAGGCATAGTTGCTGCGCCGATCCTTGTCATGACCCTGCGCCACGACATGCTTCCACTTGAGCGCGCCGGTTTTGCGGTCATACCCACTCGCCAGCAACTGCTGCTCCTCCGGGCTCGAGGACGACACAAACACATGATCGCCGAACACGACCGGCGTTGCCGCGCTTGGCCCGGGCATCGGTGCGCTCCACAGCACACCCTGCGTTTTGCTGAACTTGACCGGTAAATCCTTCTCATCGGTCGAGCCGTTGTGGTTGGGGCCGCGCCAGTTCCCCCACTCGGCCGACTGCAGTCCGACCAGCGACATCCCGACTGCCAAGGCCAACATCGTTACGTTTGTTTTTTTCATGATGAACATTTCCTGACTTGCAAGCGCGCGAATCTGCCATCTGCTTGGCCAAGTGACCAGCGCGAAATCGCCCTCTCACCCTCGCTTGGCCAATCGGCTAGTCGAGTTTCTCCTTTTCGAAGTCGGACGGGCGAACCCAGCCGGCCCGCACCTTCTCCCCGCCCATGTAACGCTCGTAAAAGTTGTCTGTCGACTTGCCTGAATACGGATAATTGTCAAACACATCACCCTTGCCGAACATCCTCGGATCACCCTGCTCGCGCAACTCGGCGAAAAGCTGCTCCCTGAGTGCCGCTTTCAGCTCCGCGTGCGGCTTCGACTTGGCCAAATTGTTCACGCAATCACCGTCGACCTTGAGTTCGAACAACTCCTCCTGCCGCCGTTTGCCGAAGTTTTGATTCCAAAAATGGTACGTCCCCTCCCGGCGCTGGGTGAGAATCAGCGACTTGGTCGGGCTACCATCACAGTTCAGGTAGCCGGTCTCCGGGTTGCCACCGGGCCAGCGGTCCGGCTTGAAGTTGTGCAGGTACAATTGGTCACCCTTCACGATGCCCCGGATCGGGTAGCCCCAGTTGTTTGGCCGGCCGATGTCGTGGCGTTCCTTGCCGATCAGCACGTGATCGCGGCTGACAGTCACTTGGCCGGACTTGGGTGAGCGAAAGATGTCGAACAGACTCCGGCCACTGATCGGCTGCATGACCGGCACCAGACTGGCCACGCCGGCCGCCTCGAGAAACGTCGGCGCGATGTCGGCAAAACTCACATAGTCGGTCACCACACGGCTGCGGCCGCTGATTCCGCTGGGCCAGCGGATCGCCAGCGGGATGTGATTCGACGCCTCGTACGCCTGCCCTTTCACGCGCGGGAACGGCATGCCGTGATCAGATGTTGCCACGATCAGCGTGTTGTCCAGTTGCCCGGCCGTCTCCAGCTGCGCGAGAATTTTACCGAGGTGATTGTCGAAATGCTCCACCTCGATCGAGTAGTCCAACATGTCGTTGCGGATCACGTCGTTGTCCGGCCAGTACTTCGGCACGCGGTCGATGTCCGAAAGCTTTTTGCCCATGCGCCGGCCGACACCGGCCTCGTAGCCGCGATGCGGCTCGGTGGCCCCGTACCAAAACGCCCAAGGTTTGCCCTTTACCGAGTTCGAAGCAGCGAGAAACTTGGCAAAGTTACCGGCGTAGTCATTGTTGGAAATGGCTCGTGCCGGCGGCTTGGCCTTCTGCTTCTGCCAGGCTTGGCCGGTGATCTTTCGGGGCTTGCCGTTGGCATCATTGGCAAAACCCGGTCCCCAGCCCTTGCCAGTGTAACCCGTCGAGTAGCCGTTGGCCTCGAGCAACTCCATCCAGCTGCCGAACTTGGCCGGAAAAAACGTCATGTGATTCCCCGCCTGCTCAAGCTGCCACGAGTTGCGACCGGTCAGGATGATCGCCCGCGACGGCGCGCACTTGGCGTTGGGCGTGTAGGCACGGCGAAACAAAACCCCCTCCCCCGCCACGCGATCGAAGCTGGGAGTACGCACCCAACTACAGCCATACGCCCCGGCGTGACCGAATGACCAGTCATCCGCGATGGCAAAAAGAATGTTCGGCCGCTCCGCCGCCTGGCCAAGCGAAAGCCAGCCACAGAGCAACAAAGCCGAAACAACAACGCGCTTGGCCAAGGAGTGCATACGCAAGTGATACCCCCGCCCAGGTGCAAAAGCCAAGCCGTAGTCACCGCAACCTCCTTTCACACGGTGTTTGACACCGGTTTACGGATATCTGAGTCTCTCCTATGCACTTCCGTCGTTTGTTACTGATTCTTTTTACGGTATGTCTTGCAAGCGAACCGCTGCGTTCACAGATCCCGCCGGAGCAGGAGATTTACAGCCGCTTCGGTTTCGGCAAATTCAGCGAACAGATCGGGGGATTTGCAAACGGAAAATTCACGATGCAACCCAACGAAGTGGTCGTGTTTGTGGGGCAGGAAAATCTCGTTCGCGAGCAGAGATACGGGATGATGGAGGCAATGCTGGCATCCGGCTTCGCTGAGCAGAAACCGCGGTTTCGGTTCATGGCGTGGGAGGCGGACACGGTTTACGAGCAATGGCGGGCTATGAACTTTGGAGAGTGGCCGGCGCAACTCAACGCCGCAGGCGCGACAATGCTTGTTGCCCAGTTCGGGCAGATGGAATCGCTCGACGACCGGGAGCGGCTTACCGAATTTGTCAGCGCCTACCATCGTTTGTTGGATGAGTTTGCA
>DASCOW010000516.1:0-2540 GCA_036012205.1 Verrucomicrobiota bacterium | reverse complement strand
CTTCGGTTGCATTGGCAGGTGGCGTGCCCTGCAATTTCCGGAGATACTCGGCACGGGCTGGCTGGTCGTCAAAGTTCAACTTACCGTTTTGCAGGGCGTGTTCCCAGTACGGCTGGAGAGCCCGGGCACTGGTGCGAACGGCATAATCCAAAAACCGATCTCGTGTACTGTCCCAAGCCTGCATAACCACTTCCACCGCCTCAGGTTTGGGAATGTAGGTGGCTGCTACCGCCGCTTCCAACCTTACGCGTGGATGTTCGTCCTTGGCCCGATCATGCAGCCGGGTCAAAGGTTTAGCCAAGCGCCTTGCCCACTTCCCGGCAACGCGCGTTGCATAGGCGCGAATGCGATGATCCTTGGATTCAAGCAACCGGTCGAGTAGGGCTGGACGAACGGTTTCGTGTGCCTCGTAAACACCAATTACCTCAAGCAACCAGTGCTCATCAGCCAACACCAGGCGATTGGCCAGCCACGTGTCGAATGCCTTCACCACGTCAGCGCTTGGCCTGTAAAAAAGCAGGCGCTTGGCCTGGTAACGCGTCCACCGCTCCGGCGAGGCCAGCTGGCCTAGCAGGTCAGCAATCGACATTGAGGCCAGATCTGGTTGTTCGGTTGGTGTGTATCCCTTGGCAGTGATGCGCCAGATGCGACCGTGCGTCTTGTCACGGTTCGGGTTTGCGTAGCTCGCTTGATAATGGCCAATGATCGGGTTGTACCAATCAGCAATGTACATTGCGCCATCAGGGCCAACGCTGACGTCGACCGGGCGAAAAGCCGACGTTGATCCTTTCATCACCCTAGGATGCTGTGTGCTCTTGAAACCCGCACCGTCGTCGTGGATGTGATGCATTTCAACAACAGAGCCAAAATATCCACCGATCAGCGCGCTCCCTTGCACCTCGGGAGGCAGTGCCTTGGTTCCAACGATATCTAAAGCGGTGGTTTTCAGAGGGGTTTCGAACATGGCCCCAATCGGATGGTACTGCTCGGGCGAATTCCGGTACGACACACTGGCCTCGGCCGACGAACTGCTACCTGACGGACTGCCTCCACGAACCATCCCCGGCACGGTCCAGTAACCGTGGGGACGGTCGCCGCTTTTGTGAAACACCTGTCCGAAGTTGTCAAACGCCACACCCCAGCAGTTTGCACCGGCCATGCCGCCACCGAAAAATCCCTCGAGCCGTAGTTCCCTCGGCCGCAGCCGCCACACTGCGGAGCGATCGAGACGTGCAATTCCCCACGGAGTCTCGACACGGGACATCGCGTGCAAACCTTGCGTGAACCACAGACTACCGTCAGGTCCGTGACAAATACTGTTCACGAGCTGATGCGTGTCGCCAATGCCGAAGCCGGAAAACACCACGCGCCGTTCATCAGCGCGGCCATCACCGTTGGTATCCTTCAGGTGTAGTAATTGGTCGAAGTCACAAACATACACCCCGCCCGAGCCCGGCTCGACACCTTGCACCATGGTAAGTTCTTCCGCGAATTTATGCGTGGCATCCGCCCGTCCATCACCGTCCTGATCTGTCAGCACTAAAATGAAATCTGTATGAGACGCATTGGCCAGATTCTGAGGGTAGGCGGGCGAGCAGGCCACGTACAGTTGACCTTTTTCATCCCATGCAAACTGGGTAGGATTTACCACACCGTCGATCTCAGAGGCGAACAGATTGACCTCATACCGGTCATCCATCGTGAAGGTCGACATCTGTTCCTCCGGTGTCAGTGCCTTGGCCTCTGGCTTTGCCAAGGGGATCGGTTTAGGCTGATATGGACCGATTTTTTGACCTAATGCCAATGCGTGAATGCGTTCCTCAGCCTCGAACAACAGAGGCAACTGTCGCTGAAATGAATGCATCAACATCGGCAAACCGCCGCCGGCCTTGCCGTAGCGCTGACTGACGCGGTCGCCGTAAACAAACGACCAGTTTGCCGGGCGCCAGCAGTCAAACCACAATTGATTTTTCCGGACGATCTCCTCGCGCAATGTTTTCGGTAGATTGGTAGACGGGCTGACGGCCAAATGCCTGGCGACCTCGATCCCGAATGCCTGCAAGCCTTGCCTAGACAGATGAATACCATCATTAGTTCGGCGCTCCGCCCTGTTTGCCTTTGTGAAGGGTGAAAACAAATCGAGGTATATTGCCCCGCGTTGTTTCGCGATCTCACGAATGGCCTCGGCGTAAGCTTTAACATCGTCATTGCGCTGTGTGAGGTCAGGTGCGTGTGAGGCCAGCGGTTTTTCGAACGGCATCGGCGACAGCAAAACCAAGCGCTTGGTTTGCCGTGCAAACTCATCCAACAAACGATGGTAGGCGCTGACAAATTCGGTGAGCCGCTCCCGGCCGTCGAGCGACTCCATCTGCCCGAACTGTGCAACAAGCATTGTCGCGCCTGCAGCGTTGAGTTGTGCCGGCCACTTCCCAAAGTTCACATCGCGCCACTGCTCGTAAACCGTGTCAGCCTCCCACGCCATGAACCGAAAGCGCGGTTTCTGCTTAGCGAAGCCGGATGCCAGTATTGACTCCATCATT
>DASCOW010000515.1:0-3340 GCA_036012205.1 Verrucomicrobiota bacterium | reverse complement strand
GCGGCAAGAAATTCATCTCGATCTTGAGCACACCGCCGCCCTGGCATTTCTCGCAGCGACCGCCCTTGACGTTGAAACTGAACCGACTGGCGCCGTAACCTCGAATTTTCGACGCCGGCAGACCGGCAAACAAGTCGCGGATCTGGTTGAAGATACCTGTGTACGTCGCCGGATTGCTGCGCGGCGTGCGGCCGATCGGCGACTGGTCCACGACGATCACCCGCCCCAGCGCTTCCTCACCGCGCAACGTCTTGAACTGACCGGGGCGATCCTTCGAGTTGTAAAACTTGCGGAACAAGGCCCGCCGCAGCACGTCATCGATCAAGGTGCTCTTACCCGAGCCGCTGACTCCGGTCACACAGGTGATCGTGCCCAGCGGCACTTTCAAGTGAACATCCTTCAGGTTGTTCTCGGACGCACCGATGACTTCGAGAAAACCGCGCGCAATATTCGGCCCAACGCGGACGGCCGGCACGTCGATTTTGTAGTCACCGCGCAGGTACTTCGCTGTCAGCGATTTTTTGTGTGTGAGCACTTCATCCAGCGACCCTGTCGCGACCACTTCGCCGCCGTGCAGCCCGGCGCCAGGCCCCATGTCGATGACGTGATCGGCACGGCGAATCGTCTCCTCGTCGTGCTCGACAACGAGCACCGTGTTGCCCAGTTCCCGCAATCCCTCAAGCGTGGCGAGCAGCTGCTCGTTGTCGCGCGCGTGCAGTCCGATGCTCGGCTCGTCGAGAATGTACAGCACGCCCACCAGTCCCGCGCCGATCTGCGTGGCCAGGCGGATGCGCTGCGCCTCGCCGCCGCTTAGCGTACCGCTCGTGCGGTTGAGCGTGAGGTAGCCCAGCCCAACGTCCCGCAAAAAACCGAGACGCGACGTGATCTCGCGCACCACGTCAACGGCGATCTTTTTGTTCAACTCGTTCAACTCCAGCCCCTCGAAGAACCGTACCGCCTCGTCGATCGACAGTTGGCAGACATCCATGATCGACAAGCCGCCAAAGCGCCACTGCGCCTCCGGTTGGCTTGTGCTCCGCAGCGTCACCGCCAGCACCACGTCACGAAGCCGCTGGCCTTGGCACGCCTCGCAGATTTGCGAACTCATAAACGCCCGAAGCCGCCGCCGGGTCGTCTCGCTACTCGTCTCTTCGTACAGCCGATTGAGGTTGGCCAAGATGCCGTCGAACGGCTTGGACGTCATCGTTTGCTTGCCGCTGCGGGTGAATTGGAAATCGATCACCTCATCGCCCGAGCCTTGGAACAGCGCCTCTTTGAAGCGCTTGGTCAAGCGCCGGTACGGCTTAGCCAAGTCCACCCCATAATGCCGCGCCAGGTTTTTCAGCAGCCCGTTGTAATGGGCCACCATTCGCGCGCCACCCTTGGTCCACGGCAGAATGACGCCCTGCTCGAGCGATTTGTCCGGATCGCCGACCATCAGTCCGTCGTCAAATACCGATCGTTGGCCCAGCCCCGAGCAGGCAGGGCAGGCGCCGTACGGCGAGTTGAACGAGAAATGCCGCGGCGTCATCGGCTCGTAGCTTTTGCCGGTGGCCGGACTGGTCAGGCGGTTCGATAGCCTGCTCTCCCTCCACTGCGAGCGGTCGAGGTCGGGCGTCTGGTGCAGCGCGATGAGCTTGCCCTCACCCCACTTGAGACAGGTCTCGACCGAGTCGGCCAAGCGACCGCGCGCCTTGTCGCTGACAACTAACCGGTCAACCACGACCTCGATCGAGTGCGCTTTCTTCGGATCGAGCTTGAAACGCGTGTTGGCCTCCAGTTCGGCCAGTTCGCCGTCGATGCGAGCCCGAACGAAGCCCTCGCGAGCCAATTTTTCCAGCACGTCACGAAACTCGCCCTTCTGCCTATCAACCACCGGCGCGAGAAGCATCACCCGCGTCTCCCCCGGCAACACGAGCAACTGCTCGATGATGTCGCTCGTGCTCAGTCGCGAAATCGGCTCGCCGCTCTCAGGACAATGCGCCTGCCCGACGTTGGCAAACAGCAGCCGCAAATAGTCGTAAATCTCCGTGGTAGTGGCGATGGTCGAGCGGGGGTTTCCACCGGAGGAACGCTGCTCGATGGCAATCGCCGGCGAGAGACCCTCGATGTGATCAACATCCGGCTTCTGGAGTTGATCGAGAAACTGCCGAGCGTACGAGGAGAGGGTCTCGACGTATTTGCGCTGGCCCTCAGCAAACAGCGTGTCGAACGCCAGCGATGACTTCCCCGAACCGCTTGGCCCAGTGATAACCACCAGCTTGTCGCGGGGAATTTCAAGCGTCAGATTCTTGAGGTTATGCTCCCTTGCCCCAGATATTTTTATAAACCCCTTGGCCACCGAAAAAGGCATCTTAGACTGCCCCCCGCGCTTGGCCAAGCGCGGGGAGAGTTTGAAGGATCCATACCAAGTTTTCAGCAGCCCGCCCTGCCATCGTACATCTGCGTTTTATTTAACCCGCGTAAAGTAGCGCTGTAGCATCGGCTCGATCTTGTCCATGCCCACGGCAAGGATGATCACAATACCGATGATGATTTCCTGCATGTAGTTGGGCCAATCCTTGATGCCTGAGCCGTTGGCGAGGCAGGCCATCATGAACGCGCCGATCACGGAGCCAGGAATGCTGCCCGCACCGCCGCTCAAGCTCGCGCCGCCGATGACCACCGCAGCGATGATCTGCAACTCCAATCCGATCGCCACCGAGGGATCACCCTGTGTCAACCGCGAAAACTGCATTACTCCAGCCAGACCAAAGAACACGCCGGCTAAGCCGTAAATCATCACTTTGTTGAAGTTTACGCGGATGCCGCACAGCCGCGCAGTGTCCTCGTTGGAGCCGATGGAGAACACGTACCGACCAAACACGGTAGAGCGCAGCACCACGGTCATCATCACCGCGAGGCCAAGCGCCAGCCAGACACCCTCGGGCAACGGAAAAAAAGTACGCGGCGATTCGTAGGCCATGAATTGATTGACTGACTCCATGGAGAAACCTGGACACCGACAGAGATCCGCCCCGCAGCATGACTCCGGATTGACGGTTTGATTGTTGGCGAGCCACTTTGATATGCCGCGTGCGATGCCCATCATACCAAGCGTCACTATGAACGGCATCAGCCGAACCGCCGTGATGATGCCGCCGTTGGCAAGGCCGACCAGCCCACCAGCCAGCACCGTCAATGTAAGCACCGCCACTAAGCTGTGGCCCTGTTCAATCAGCCTGGCTGTCACCACGCTGCACAACGCTACGACCGATCCGGCACTCAGATCGATCCCACCGCTCACAATCACCATCGTCATCCCCATCGCACCGATAGCCACGATGACCGTCTGCGTGAG
>DASCOW010000514.1:0-2397 GCA_036012205.1 Verrucomicrobiota bacterium | reverse complement strand
GTACGACAAAACCGGCCTGAGTCTGATTACCTCGAGCATCCGCCGCCCGTCGCCCGATGTGCTCGACCCGAAGATCCACCACTGCAACCTGATCCAATCCATCCTCGCCAAGATCGAGGCCAATCACGCCGGGGCCGATGACGCGGTAATGCTCGACTCCCGCGGCTTCGTCGCCGAGACGAATGCGACGCATCTGTTCATTGTCGATGACGGCATGGTGGTCACCAGCCGGCTGGTTGCCTGCCCGGAGGGCATCACGCGCGAGGTCGTCCTGGGCCTCTGCCGCGACAACGATATCCCGCACATGGTGCGCGACTTCTCGCTCACCGAGATGTACCGCGCCGAGGAAATGTTCTGTACTGGCACAATGGGCGAACTGGCACCGGTCACCCAGGTCGATGGCCGCACGATCGGCGACGGCGAAATCGGCCCGGTGACTCGGCGCTTGGCTAAGTTCTTCGACACCTGCGTCGCCGCCGAGGCCGAGCCAGTGCTGAATTGATTTTTTAGTAACATTTCCGATCAGTTCGTGTAACCTGCCCCCGCGATGAATATTGCTAACGTACTGGCAGTCTTTCTGCTGATTCTTGGCGCGATGCTGGTTTTTCAGGCTTATTGGCTCGTTGGATCGGCACTTTTCCCGCGCTTGATTGGCCAAGCGAGAGACCGCTACAAAACCCCTATCCGCACCACGCTAATCGGCTTGGTAATCGTTGTTCCAACCTTCGTGCTGGGTTTCATGGTACTCGGAAAATCTCTGAATCCCTTCATCAAGGGGGCAGGATTTGTGATCGGTGCCGCGCCTCTGATTCTTGGCCTCATCGGTTCAGCGGGCCTGTGCCAGTTGATCGGCGGCGGCCTTCCTGCCCCGGGTGACCAGAGTCAAAACTGGCGGCGCGTCTGGCGCGGTGGCTGGGTGCTCAACTTCTGCTACCTGCTGCCGTTCGCCGGTTGGATTGTCATTTTACCGTGGAGCATCATCAGCGGCTGCGGGGCCTTTGTCACATCACGCTCTGGCAACAATGCTCCGCGCAATCGAGGCAGAAGCAGCAGTCGCGCACCAAGGCAAACACCGGCTCCCTCGCCCGCAGCCAAGCTCGACGACAATTCACCGCGCAGCTCGCGTCTGCAACGCAGCCAGATTCCCAGCGGCGACGACGAGAAAAAAGGAAGCTCAAGACCACGCCGCCCGCGCCGACCGGCGCGCCCAAAACAGGAGGAATAAAGGAACTCAACCGGCGACAATTCCTACAAGCCGGTGGCGCCGTCGCAGTCTTAGGAACCTCCGGTTGCGATGCACCGCACAGGGCGCTCTAGCCGTGCACTGGTCTTCCAGACGAAGCCAAACCGCCGTTCGTATCGACTACCGCGACGTACTGATTCCAGTCCGGTGCCGACATGGCCCGGATTTTCCATGGCCACAAGGTCGAGCCGCTTGGCTAAGAAGCCGGGCGTACCTGATTGCCCTTGCTTCCGAGCGGCCGGCAACGGATGGTTTCACCGAACCCCGATACGATTCAGGATGATGACATCGCAGAGCTACCCGACCCCGAAGCTGACCGCCCCATGGGGCAAACCCGCGCCGGCCGGCACCGAGTTGTCCCGGCGTTCCGCCTTCAAGCTGGCCATGGGCGCCGCCGGACTGGGCGCCGCCGGAACGATTCCGGGCGCCGCCCAAGCCCCGGCCGATCCGCGTAAGGCTTCGCCCAAGCGGTACGGGATGAAGAAGTCGATCAACCAGTGGGCGTTCCCGTACCCGGAACGGATGAACCTGCGCGAGTGCCTGCAATTGGCCAAGGACGCCGGATTCGACGGCATCGAACTGAACTACGACCTCGAAAACGATCTGTCCCCCAGACATGGCCCGGCCGAGTACCAAAAAATTCGGAAGATGGCCGACGACATCGGCATCGCGATCAGCGGGGTGTGCTCGTTCCTGTTTTGGCCGTACCCGCTGACGAGCAACGACCCCGCCGAGCGCACGCGCGGCATGGAACTAGCCGGGCTGATGACGGAGGCCGCGCACCATTTGGGCACCGAAAACCTGCTCGTCGTTCCCGGCGCGGTGCACATGCCGTGGCGCGAGGATCACGATCCCACGCCCAACGACCTCTGCGACCGGCGCGCCAAGGCCGCAATCGGCAAACTCCTGCCCACGGCTGAGAAACTGAAGGTGCACCTGAACATGGAGAACATATTCTTCAACGGCTACCTGCTTTCGCCGGAGGAGATGATCCGGTTCGTGGACGGATTCAGCAGCGAATATGTCCAGGTGCATTTCGACACCGGCAACATCATGTTGTTCCAGTTCCCGGAACACTGGATCCGCATACTCGGCAAACGCATCCGCAACGTGCACTTCAAGGAATTCACGAAGAAGGGAACGGACCACTCGCT
>DASCOW010000513.1:0-6742 GCA_036012205.1 Verrucomicrobiota bacterium | reverse complement strand
TGGTCAACCGGGTCAGGAGTTGTATTGGTGGTGGGAAGTGGTGGCCATCATGGAGGCTTTTATTCTCACCGGTTTGCTCGGGTTCCTGACCCGTTATTACATCGGTAAAAAACTGGTGCAGCTGATGGATTACGTGCTGATGAGCGTGCCGCTGCTTGGGAAAATTTACGGTACAGTCAAGCAGGTCAACCAGGCGTTTACTTCTGAAAACAAATCCAACTTCCAGCAGGTGGTCATGGTGGAGTTCCCTCGCAAGGGGCTTTACTCGGTCGGCTTTGTCACGGCGGAGCAGGTGAAAACCGACCAGGGCGAGAGCATCATCAGTATCTTCGTGCCCACCACTCCGAACCCGACCACCGGTTTTTTACTTGTGCTGCCGGAGAGCAAGGTCGTCAAGCTAGACATGTCGGTCGCCGATGGCATCAAGTACATCGTCAGCCTTGGTGCGGTGCCGCCGGAAAATATGAGCGGCGTGCAGGCGGCGTTCAAGGCGGAGGCGGCGAGGATGCTGGCCGATGGATGAGCGCGCCACCGGCTTGGTTCTCCGCGTTTTCCCTCTGACGGAAACAAGTCTCGTTGTCCATTGGCTTAGCCCCGGGTTTGGTCGTATCGGCACCGTGGCAAAGGGGGCACGTCGACCCAAGTCACCATTTCGGGGCAAGATCGATCTGTTTCACCTCGCAGAGTTCAGCTTCCGACGCAGTCGCCGATCCGACTTGCATACGCTTTGCGAGTTGGCGCTTCAGGAGACTTTTCCCAAGCTACGTACTGACGTGGGTCTGCTCGACTGCCTCGCCCGGGCGACCAAGTTGCTGAACCGTGCGACCGAGGAGCAGACGCCGCTCCGCGCCGAGTTCGATCTGATGCTGGAGTTGGTGCGTCGGCTTGATGGCGGCGGGGCAGGGGAGTTTTGGCTCAGTGTGTTTGAGGTGAAATTTCTCGCGAGCCAAGGGCAGGAGCCGGACTGGGCCAACACCAAGCTTGACGCTGGCACGCGAGCTGTCGCTGCCAAAATGGCGTCCGCCGGCTGGACCGACTTGGCCAAGCTGCGGCCAAGCGAGACGCAGCTTCGCCGCTTGGCAGGTTTTCTTGAGCACTTCATCCGGCACCACGTCGGGGTGGTCGGGCGCTTGGCCAAGCACGACCGAATTTAATATGTTGCCCGGCCGCCTGAGATGTCGAACACGGCCCCGGTGCTGAACGAGGCTTCATCCGATGACAGCCAGGCGATCAGTGCCGCCACTTCGTCCGGTTGGCCGACACGTCCCATCGGGATTTTTGACACCATGTAGTCTATGTGCGCCTGCGTGCATTGCTTGAGGATCTCCGTCTCGATCACCGCCGGCGTGATGCAGTTCACCCGGATGTTCGTGTCTGCAAGCTCCTTGCCCAGTGACTTGGTCAGGCCGATTACGCCGGCTTTGGCGGCGCTGTAGTGGGACGCGGTTGGGTTGCCCTCCTTGCCGGCGATCGAGGCGACATTGACGATGCGCCCCCAACCCGCCTCGAGCATTCCCGGCACGAATGCGCGGCAACAGAGGAACACTCCATAGAGGTCAATGTCCATCACGTCGCGCCACTCCTGCGGCGTGCACTCCCAGAGCATTTTATTGACGCCCGCGATGCCGGCGTTGTTGACGAGAATATCGATGTGTCCATGGCGGCCCAATGTCTGGCCGGCTGCTGTCTCGACTGACTCCGGCTTGGCCAACTCGACGATGTCACTCGTCACCTCGCCGCCATCGGCCAGCTTGGCCTTGGCCTCGTCGATTGCCGCTTGGTCGCGATCCCAGATCACGCAGCTTGCGCCCTCCTGCAATAGTCGTCGCACTGCAGCAAGCCCAATTCCCCGCGCACCACCAGTCACTAACGCTGTTTTTCCCTGTAAACTCATATGAAGCACCGCAGGGAATACGGCGGGATGGCTTGAAATTCAACCGAATTCCTCCGCCACCAGTGCGGCGAGTTGGTCAATCACCTGCGGATAAGGGTAATCCCGGTCGTGGAGACGATGAAGCAACCGGTCGCGCTGGATGGAGAACTCTGCCTCAACCTGCGCCTCGGCCAGTATCCAGTCCACGCGGGAGAGTCGGAAGATACCCTGATCGGGTTTCGCCTCCCCATCGCCGGGGAGCGGGCGAATCCCGTTGCCTTCATCAGAATGTTCGTTCGACACACGCATGACTGCAGGCGCTCCAATGCGCCACGATAGGTGTGACACCTCCCTGTGTCGAAGAACCTCAAGCCACTTTGTGGCAATTGGTTAACCGGTTCCTGAAGATTCCGGCGAAACAAGAATCCAAATCCATTCGATCCGTTCCATTGTTTAACTCGGCATTGAGCATCGTTTCTTTAGAAAAAAAATCATTTCCCGGGTGCATCGGGCGGAATCATCTCATTGCCCTGCAAAATGTAGTGGTAAAGTGCCTCGATTTGTCGCTCCGCATCGCCGTCCAGCACGTCGAAAAGGGCACTTTGACCGCGGCTGAAATAGGCCGGCATCTTGGTTTGCGGGTCGCTCCGCAGCGGGTTTTGCATCCATCGCTGGAAATACTCCGGCAACAGCCTCTCGCCGACCTGCGCCAGGTTGATGCCCTGCGCGTCGAACACTTGTGCGGGCTTCAACCCACCGATCCCATGACAACTGAAGCAGAAAAAACCGCCATTGGCTGAGACCAGTTTTCGGCCGATCGCCGCCTTGGCCGCATTGACTGGTGCCTCCGGTGGCGTTACAGGTGGATGACCGTTGAGCAGGGCCAAGCCACTGGCCAAGCCGGCCGCTCGCGCGGGAAATGCCGGCATGCGCGCCGTCAGCCACGGCCGCGGCCGCTCAGCCATCGAGCCCGCCAGAATGCGCCCAGTCCACTCCGGCTTCAACTTGCCGCCGAGCAGGTTGAATGATGGGATCAACTCCACTTGCCCGTGGCAGTTGGCGCAGTTCAGTTCGGCCGACTGGCGTAGCGCGAACTCCGCCAAGTTTGCCAAGTCAAGCGATGCCCGGCCTTCGCGCAAAAACAACCGCAGCGCCACCCTGGCGCCCTTATCGAAAGCGAACACCGGTGACTTTGCCCCGGCGGGATTGTCGGCGAGACAGCCCTTGGTAAAGTCAGCGATGGTCGGAGCGGCAAAATGGTTTTCGAGTTCGAGTGTGTGGCAGTTGAGGCAGCCGGTGGATTGAACCAGCCTACGGCCCTCGGTGATCATCGTTGAGTTGACCGCAAAATTTCCGCGCTTGGCCAAGCTGGCCGACTGAAAAAGATGAGCCGCCAGCGCGGCAGCTTCCTCCGGTTTGAGGCCGAAGTTTGGCATTCGATTCCATCGGTAGTGCTCCTGCGGATTCTGCAGAAACATCGCCAGCGAGTCAGCTTGGTCAAACTTCCACTGCACTTGGTCAAGTGAGATTTGGTCCCTCGTCGGGGTTTGCCCGGCTGTGGTATGGCACGCGGTGCAGTGGAGCTGCGTAAAATGCTTTTGGCCCGTCTCGGCGCTTGCGTCATTGGCTTTTTCGCCGGGAGAATTGTCGCTGGATGTCAGAGAGCCGAGGAAAGCAGCGATCGCTTTGGCTGAATCTGCCTCGCCGTGCAGCAGCGCCGGCATTGTGGCATGCGGTCGCTGTCTGGACGGATTGAGTATCCACTCGGCCATCCAGCCGGTGTTCCGGCGCGAGCCGATGCCGTCGAGCGCCGGGGCATCCATTGCCAGTTCCGGCATGCCGTGTGCGGGGACACCGTCGTCGTGGCATGCAAAGCAACGATGCCGAACGGTGAGCTGTCGCCCGTGTCTCAGCGTCGCGCCTCGAGCCAGTCGATCGTTTGGCGTATGCTTCAAGTACCGTGGTGGGATCGGCTCTTTGGCGTAGTCGGGTGTGTTCCAGTAGAGTCGAAAAAAAGCATCGCCTTCTGGTGGCGAAGTGTAGGTCGCCTTCAGTGTGTTGCTGCGAGAGTTGAGCCGGATGCGCCGGCTTGGCTCGGTCGTGCCGCCGGCGGATGTTGCCTCGAACACGGCCGCGCCGTTGAGTTCCAGTTTGAGGCTGCCGTTCAACTCAGCCTGAAACACGAACCGGTCTCGGAGGTCGAGTTGGATGACGCCCTCCCACTCGGCGATGAACGGGCCGGGTGCGACGAACGGCGTCGGCGGCTGGCCAAGCGGAACGTACAGCATGAAGTGGGGTCGAACGGTCGTGTCCGCTGGCCCGCCATTTGCCGGCTGGAACGTGACCGCCAACCCGTCGACCAACATCGGTTTGGCTTCGGTGGCCGCTAAACCGGTGCTTGGCCAAGCGGCAGCCAGGGCAAAGGTGAATTGGGCCGATCGGAAACTCATCGTCTGCCGAAGCCTCAAGCTAGGCCGAGATTGGCCAGGATGCGCAGTACGGCTTTGCTTCTGTTGATCGTGTAAAAATGCAGGCCGGGAGCGCCGCGATCGAGTAACTCGCGGCATTGGGCGGTGGCGTACTCAATACCGTACTCGCTGACGGCGTCGGCATCGTCTCCCAACTCGTCGAGCCTCAAGGCGAACGCCTTCGGGAGCGTTGCTCCGCATAGAGCGCTGAATTTTTTAATCTGTTCGGCGTTGGCCACCGGGATGATGCCGGGAAAAAGTGGTGCAGTGATGCCCTGTTCTTTGAGGTAATCATGGAGTCGAAAGTAGTCGGCATTGTCGAAAAACATTTGTGTGATGACGAGGTCGACGCCGTGATTGATTTTGTTGACGAGTAGCGGCCAGTCCTCCTCACGTCCCCCGGCGCAATCAATGTGACCCTCCGGGAAACCGGCGACACCAATGCCGAAGCCGCCCCGCTTGAGAAGGAAATCCACCAACTCGGAGGCAAACTCGAAGCCGCCTTCGGTCTGGGACCAGTTTTCGCCGGGAGGTGGATCACCACGCAGGGCGAGGATATTTTGAATGCCACGTTTTGCCGCGTCGTCGAGGATGTAGTCGATCTCTTCCCGCGTATGCTTGATGCAGGTAAGGTGTGCCATGGTCGTGAGGCCGAACTCGTTTTGAATCCGCTCTACGATCTCAAGAGTTTTCTCACGAGTGCCGCCGCCGGCACCGTAGGTGACGGAGGCGTAATCCGGCTTGGATGCCATCAGTGCCGGGAGTGTTGTACTGAAAAAAGTCGTTTCGCCCTTGGGAGTCTTGAACGGAAAAAACTCGAAGGAGATAGTAGGTTTGCCGGCGGCTTGATTCTTGGCGTGGATGTCACGGATGAACCGCATGCGAGGGAGGCTAAAGAAAAGAGCTCTACCGTGAAAGGAGGAACTCTCGATTGTGCTACACATCGCACACTTCGGCGGCGTGCCGGAGCGCGGCTACTTTATCATCCCAGCTTGGGATGAACTCCTGCGCAACGAAGCCGTCAAAGCCGGTCTCTAGGATGGCGCGCATCACGGCCGGATAGTTAATTTCCTGCGTGTTGTCGAGTTCTGCGCGACCGGGGTTGCCGGCTGTGTGGTAGTGGCCGATGTATTCCTTGTATTTGCGGATGTTGCGAATGATGTCACCGTGCATGATTTGTACGTGGTACACGTCGAACAGCAGCTTTAAGTTCGGCGAACCAACCCGCTTGATTGCCTCGATGCAGAGGTCGAGGTTGTCGCCTTGATGGCCGGGGTGACCCTTCATCGGATGGGTATCGTCCACGGAGTTGAGCAACTCAAGGCAAAGCGTGATGCTGTTTTTCTCGGCGTGACCGATGACCTGTTTCCACGCGTCGACGCAGTTGGTGACAGCTTGGTCGCGGTCGATGCCAGGGGTCTCCATGCCGATGAACGTGATCACACGCTTGGCACCGAACTGCCGGGCGACGTCGATGCCGTCGGTTATTTTCTCGATGCACATTGCGTGGTTGGCCGGGTCGTTTGGCCCCTTCCCGAAGCCGTGGCTGCCGACGAGCGAGATTTCCAGCCCGGCTTTTCTTGCGTCGGGGTAAAACTGCCGGCCGATACCTTCGATGCCGGACAGGCCGATGTCCACGCAGTTGGCGATGAGTTGGTCGGTTGGCATGGGGTTAAATGTCCATCCCATGATCGATTGGCGGATGCGTTTGTTTTTGATTTTGAAATCTTTGGTTGCGTCGTCGCGGGTCAATTGCCCGTAGGCTGTGGCGGCAGTAGTGGCTAATGCCGTACTGGCGGCGGCCTTGATGATGCTTCGACGGGAGATATGATGAGTGCTCATTGGCAGGGTTGACTTGCAGGGACGGATTCAACCGTAATCGCTGACACTTGGCAAGCGCTTGACCAAAGGTGAAAAAGCCCGGGCATTGCCCGGGCTCGATCTGTTTGGTTTGGTTGGTGTGGGAAAAAGTTAATGTTCAGGGAAACCGGCCATCCACCTTGGCCAAGCCGGCTTGTAGGCCTGATCGTAGTTGCGGTGCCACTTGAGCTTCCAAAGTTTCTTGATGGGCACATGCTGTACAGAATGATCCATAAACACTCCCTGGATGCCGCCGTTGTGACGGTCCATCGCAAAATGCTTCATCTCTTGATTATACCCGCTCCATTCACCGTTGTAAGCCGGGGGCGCCATGCGCGCTCGGAATGGCCCGCCACCGCGCCACATCATATCCATAAACATCGGGATTTGATGCAGGTCATGGCCGGCTGGATTCATGGTGCGCCAGTGCCATGCCTTGCGGCGCCCCTGGATATCAGTTTGAGCATTGTAGAGCCAGTTGTTGTTGCCGTAACTGGCCCGGGTTGGAATGGGTTGTAGTGAGATACCACCATGCTTGAAA